>NZ_JBJIAJ010000007.1:0-276428 GCF_045310925.1 Mycobacterium sp. SMC-15
CAATCACCATCGGCAACACTCCGCGATCGGCAAGATTCCGCCCATCACCAGGTTGACCAACCTGCCTGGGCAGTACAACTAGCTCGGACAGCAGTCAGCGCCGACGCGACAGGCCCAAGCAGACCGAATGCAATCTGGCGCCGCAGAATTGACGTTTTCCGAATGTCATCAGAGGTGAATGACGATTTCAAGTATAGAAATGAGTCACCTTCGGCATTCGACTGATACCGTAACCCGGGTGTGGTACGACTGCTGGTCAGCGACGAGGCTGAGATCACGCGTTGGCTGAGTCGACCGACCGGCGCGCCGATGCGACGCGTCAGCAGATCATCCGTGCCGCTGCGCATCAGTTCGCCCAGCGGCCCTTTCACGACGTCGGCCTGGACGACATTCTGTCTGAAGCGGAATTGACCAAGGGCGCGATGTATTTCCATTTTCGATCTAAGCATGCGCTTGCCTTGGCTGTCATCGACGAACAACTCGCGAGGACCGGCACTGCGATCCGGGGTTTGGTGGACCGCAAGCTTTCTGGCCTGGAGACGATGCTGGACGTGGGCTACCTCATGGCGGTCGAGGACCTCACCAGTGACAGTGCCCGGGCGATGCTGCATCTGCTCCCCGTGGTCGGCGGTGCTGAGGGGCTGCAGGCCACCGTGCTCAACAACGCGATTCAGGCGTTGAGCGTGGTGACCGAGCGGGCCATCGCCGAAGGCGATGTCCTCGACCGCGACCCGCAGGATGTGGCCCGGATGATGGTGGCGCTGTACCTGGGTCTGCGGCAGGCGGGCAATCTCGATGAGCCCGAACAGTTCCTGCGGGAGCTGGAGCGGATCTGGTCGGTTGTGCTGCCCAGTGTGGTGCCTGCCGATCGCATCGACTATTTCGTTCAGTTCGTACGGCGCCGTACTGCGTTGGCAGTCAAGACCACATCGGCGGGAGCGAAGTCAGCGGCACCCGACAGCGAGGTTGGCTAATGGCGCGCCAGGTCCGGTCCGAGGCGACCCGACGCAAGCTGCTCGATGCGGCCATCGACGTATTCGGCGAGGCCGGATACGTCGCCGCCGGGCGAACCGCGATCATCGAGCGGGCCGGGGTGACCAAGGGGGCGCTCTACCACCATTTCGACTCGATGGACTCGTTGGTCACGGCCATCATCGAGGGCGGTTTCGCCACCGTCTTGACCACATTCCGGAGCATGTGCCAGCCGTCGTCGCCCGCATTGGAGGGGATGATCCACGGCATGTTCGCGGTCACGGAGGTGCTGTCCGTCGACAAGGAGGCGCGCGCCGCGGGTCACCTGGTCTTCGCGCTGGCCGAATCCAACGAATTGGGGGCTGAGGTCGGCGGCGAATGGGCAGACGCCGTCGCCGATCAGACCGCGCGAGCAATCGCCGAGGGCGACCTGTGCGAGGAACTCGATGCCCGCCAAGTTGCCGAGTCGATCACCTCGGCGATGCTCGGGACGTGGCTCATGACGCACTACGCAGGTGACAGCATCGGCCGGGTCACCCGGATGTGGGAGACGCTGCTGCCCGCGATCGTGGTGGCCGACTCGCTGCCGTATTTTCGGCAGTTTCTGGCCCGCGACGCGCTGCGCTATCAGAACGGCAGTGACGGCGGATCAGCCGTCGAACCCTGACGGCGCTAGCGCTCCTCCAGCCACAGCTGCTCGGTGAGGTCTTGGAACGTCGCGAGCGCAACCCGGTCGTCGGCACGTTCGAGCGCTGACTTGCTCATCAGGGCGCGCACCGTCGAGCCGTCCCGATGTTCCAGGGAAACAACGAGATTGGCCAGGGAGTGCATCACCGACAGCGCGGATTCCTCAGCCGGCGGAACCTGACCGAAGATCTGTCGGAACTCCAGGGCCAGCACCTCTTCCTGGGTGTAGCCCAGCATGGCGGCGAACCCGGTGTTGGCGAACAAGATGGTGCCGTCGTCGGCGATCGCGAGCACCGGAACCGGGATCCGCTCGAGTGCGACCAGGGCCGGCAGCTGCCGCAGAGTATCCATCGGTGCCAGAGGGGTTTGCGTGTTCCGCCGTCGCTCCATAGGTCTGATTATGACGGCCACCGCCGGTGGCGCGGGCGTTGTTCGCCGCCGCCGCGTGCTGAGAGCGGCGCCGGCGACAACTACGGCGTCAACGTGACCTGACGCACAGTCTTGTATGGATTGAACACCATCCAAAAGGTATGTACTATCTCCGGTTATGCGAGGGACGGGTTTGTACGGATCGGGCACGCTGAGGCGTGCGCCGGGTCCGGCGCCGGTGAGTTCCTCCCAAAGCTTCGCCCGGGGCACCTTGAGGGGTCCGCATCGCCACTTGCCGCCGCATGCCGAGCCGCGTTGGTGCACCGCACCGACTGCAGCGCTCGCCGGCAGGCAGCCGGGGGTGCGGTTGTGTGCCGCTTTCTACCGGGCGATGTTCTTGTCAGATCACCAAAGCCTGGCTGTCGGCCAGGAAGGGCATCGCCATCCAGCGTGACGCCAGCATTGCTTCGGCGGCGGGACCCGGTACCGGGCGGGAGAACAGGAATCCCTGCGCGCGGTGACAGCCGTGCCGCATCAAGGTGAGCGCGGCCGCTGAGGTTTCCACGCCTTCGGCGACCACCTGCAGGCCGAACGCCTCGGCCAGCGCGATGATCGCTCGGACGATCGCGAGGTCACCCGGGTTGACGCCCAATTCCCGGACGAACACGGTGTCGATCTTCAGGGTGTCGACCGGCAGATCCTTCAGGTGTGACAGGACGGCGTAACCGGTGCCGAAGTCGTCGATTGCGATCTGCACCCCGGCTTCGCGCAGTTCCGCCAGGGTGCGACGGGTGCTTTCGATGTTCTGCACCACCGCCCGCTCGGTGATCTCCAGACACAGCGAGCCGGGGCGTAGGCCGAATTCGTGGATGGTTTCGACCACGTTCTGGACGAAACCGCGGGCGGCCAACTGGACCGGCGAGACGTTGACCCGCAAGGTGGCGTTGGTCCGGACGCCGTTGGCCTGCCATTGACTGAACTCCGCGCACGCGGTGCGCATCACCCAGCGGCCCAGATCATCAGCCAGGTTGGCGGATTCGGCGATGCTGATGAACGAACTCGGCAGCAGCAGTCCGCGGGTGGGATGACGCCAGCGGACCAGCGCTTCCACCGCGACGATGGCGCCACTCCACAGATCGACCTCGGGCTGGTAGTACAACAGCAACGACTCATCGTCGATCTTGCCCTGCATGTGCAGTTCGATGTCCTTGCGGAACAAGCTCTTGAGCGACATGTCGTCGGTGGAGCTGACGGTCTGGTTGCCGCCGCCGCGTTTCGCCGCCAGGACGGCCTCGTCGGCGCGGTGCAGCAGACCGGCGCTGGTGTCCTCGCCGGGCAGCCCCACCGTCACGCCCACGCTGACCGTGCTGTTGACCGTGTGGCCCTGGATCTCCACCCGCTCGCGCAGTGCGCCTTGCAGCCGGTCGGCGAACGTCTCGGCGCTGGCCATCGACATCGGCCAGTCCGGGATGACGACGAACTCGTCCCCGCCGATCCGGGCCGCCATGGTCCGGTTCCCGGCGTACGCGCGCAGCCGCCGGGCGAAATCCTGGATGAACCAGTCACCGGCGGCGTGACCGAGGTAGTCGTTGATCGGCTTGAGCCGGTCGAGGTCGATGTAGAAGACGCCGACCGGTCCGGGGTTGCCGGCGACGAGTCGCTCGGACAGGTGCGCGACCAGCGCACGGCGGTTGTGCAGGCCGGTCAGGTCGTCGTGATCGGCCAGATAGCGCAGCCGCTCCTCGGCGGCGACGCGGGCCTGCAGCTGCGCGAACAGCGATGCGATCGCCTCGATCGTGTTGAGTTCTTCGGGTCGCCACTTGGGTCGGCGGAACTTGACCAGGCCGAGCATGCCGATGGTCACCGGCCCGGAGATCAGCGGCGCGGTGGCTACCGACAGCGATTCGATGGCATGGTCCATCGCCATCTGGCGCACATAGCCGGACTCGTCCGGCTCCGGCCGGATTACTGCCACCCGCTTGCCGTGGGCGCAGGTGGTGAAGACCGGGTCGGCGGTGGTGAAGGAGACGACCGCCAAAGGGTCGGGCTCCGGGGCGTCGGTGCGCGGCGGCCATTCGGCCACCAGCTTGGAGGCCCTGATCTCGTGATCATTGTGGCGAAGGAATCCGGCGTCGACATTGAGCTGTTCCACCAGCGTCTGCAGCACGCGTTCGCTGACCGCGGCAGCCGTCGATGGTGTGGTGGCCATCAGTTGGGCGGCGATCGAGGTGACCAGCGCCAATCTATCCGCCACGATGTCCTTCCCCCGAAGACCGGCAGCCCAGTGGGCGAGCCGAGGGGGCCGCAGGAGGCCTAGGATCGCTTCGGGCCGATGCCGCTGTCGAGCATATTCGAAAAGCCCGTCAAGCTGGAAACTTCTCAGCCGAATTGCGGCTGCTAGAGCGATCGGCGCGGCCGGATGGCGTCGACCTGCTGCGCCCCGCGCTAGCGCACCGGTCGGGTCGGGGCGGCCTCGGCCAGGAATCGGTGCAGGACCTCAACCGCGTCGGCGAGCGTCCGGCGGTCCTCGTCCGACAGCCGGTCCAGTTCCGGGTCGAGCGCCGCCGCCCGGTCCTGGCGGACCCGCGCCATGGTCTCGACGCCCTTGTCGGTGATTCGGATCAACACGGCGCGGGCGTCGAGCGGGTCGGGGGTGCGTGTGGTCAGACCCGCGTCCTCGAGTCGGCGGACCTGGGTCGTCATCGTCGGCTGGGAGCAGTGGTCCACCGCCGCCAGGTCGGAGATCCGGGCCACGTCCAGGTCCTCGATAGTGGACAACAGTCGAGCCTGTGCCCCCGGAATGGGCAGCGCCACTCGCTGGGTAGCGAGCCGGTTGAGCCGGGAGACAACGCAGAGCAAATCGGCGCCAAGGCTGACTTCGACGGGGGCTACCATCGGGCAAGTATTTCACAACCGTGCACGAAAGTGGACCAGCTTGGTCCGCTCAGCGTGGGCCGCTCCGAGCGACTGGCAGAATCGACGGGTGACCAAGACCGGCCAGGGCGTTAACCGAGTCCGGGCGCGGTCCATGCAGCCCGTCGAGATTGCGCAGGCCGCCGTGATGGCGGCACTGTGTGCGGCGACCGCGATCATCGCGGTCGTGGTGCCCTTCGCCGCCGGCTTGTCGCTACTCGGCACGGTCCCGATGGGACTTCTGGCCTACCGCTACCGGATCCGCGTGTTGATCGCCGCCACGGTCGCCGCCGCGATCATCGCATTCCTGATCGCCGGCATGGGCGGCTTCATGACCGTGGTCAACAGCGCCTACATCGGCGGGTTGACCGGCGTCATCAAGCGCCGTCGCCGTGGCCTGCCCACCGTGGTCATGGCCTCCGCTGTGGCCGGCGGCATCTTCGGCACCGCCATGGTGCTGGCACTGACCGTGTTGTCGCGGCTGCGGCACCTGATTTTCGACGCGATCACCGCCAATGTGCACGGCGTCGCGGCCGCCCTGTCGCGCATCCCGCTGCCGGAATTCCAGCAGGTCGCCCAGGATCTGAACGGATTTCTCGGTGCGCTGCTGCACTACTGGCAGTGGCTCATCCTGGCCCAGATGACCATTGGCGTCATGATCGTGTCGCTGCTCGGGTGGTGGGCGTTGTCGCGGGTGCTCGACCGGCTCCGCGGGGTGCCCGACGTACACAAACTCGACCTGCCGGTCGAGGCCGGTCCGGTGGCGCCGGTCCCGGTCCGACTGGATCAGGTGCGGTTCCGTTATCCGCAGTCCGATCATGACGCCCTGGGGCCGGTCAGCCTGGAAGTAGCCGCCGGCGAGCACGTCGCGATCACCGGTGCGAATGGGTCGGGCAAGACCACCTTGATGCTGCTGCTGGCCGGGAGGTCGCCTACTGCGGGCACTGTTGAGCGTCCCGGCGCGGTGGGGCTCGGTGCGCCCGGAGGCACCGCGGTGGTCATGCAGCATCCGGAGAGCCAGGTTCTGGGCACCCGGGTCGCCGACGACGTGGTGTGGGGCCTGCCGCCGGGCACCAGCACCGACGTCGACCGGCTTCTCGGCGAGGTCGGACTGACGGGGTTCGCCGAACGCGACACCGGTGGCTTGTCCGGCGGGGAACTGCAACGGTTGGCGGTGGCGGCGGCGCTGGCCCGCGAGCCCGCGCTGCTGATCGCCGACGAGGTCACCAGCATGGTCGACCCGCAAGGGCGCGAGGCGCTGTTAGGCGTGCTGTCGGAGCTGGCCGGGTCCTCTGAACGACGCTGCACGTCCTTGGTGCACATCACCCACTACAACGACGAGGCCGGCAGCGCCGACCGGACCATCGACCTGTCCGGGTCCCGTGACAACACCGCCATGGTGGAGACCGCCCAGGTGCCCGTCGCCTCCGGCGGCCAGGGGGCAGCCCGACGTGTTGGCCCGCCAGTGCTCGAATTGTCCGGCGTGGGGCATGAATACGCCAGCGGCACGCCGTGGGCCAAGACCGCGCTGCGGGACATCAGCTTCAGCGTCGACGAGGGCGACGGTTTATTGATCCACGGCGGAAACGGTTCGGGCAAGTCCACCCTGGCGTGGATCATGGCCGGCCTGACGACCCCGACCACCGGTAGCTGTCTGCTCGGGGGCCGGCCCGCCGACCAGCAGGTGGGGGCTGTGGCGCTGTCGTTCCAGGCGGCCCGGTTGCAGCTGATGCGCAGCTACGTCGGTTTGGAAGTGGCTTCTGCGGCAGGCTTTTCGCCGCGTGACCATGCCAGGGTCAGCGCCGCACTGGCCGCCGTCGGGCTCGACGCGGCGCTGGCTGGCCGGCGCATCGACCAACTCAGCGGCGGCCAGATGCGCCGCCTGGTGCTGGCGGGCCTGTTGGCCCGGTCTCCGCGAGCGTTGATCCTCGACGAGCCGCTGGCCGGCCTCGACGCCGCCAGCCGGGACGGCCTGCTGCGACTGCTGGAGGATCTGCGGCGGGAGACCGGTCTGACGGTGGTGGTCATCTCGCACGATTTCGCCGGCCTCGGCGAGTTGTGCCCGCGAACCCTGCACTTGCACAACGGTGTCCTGGTGCCGGCGCCGGCAGGTGCGGCGTGACGGGGGAGACGCGCAGCACCCCTCGGCCGGTGGTGTTGCTGCGGCCGGTTCCCGGCGACTCCGCCGTGCACCGACTGTGGGCCGGGACGAAGCTGATCGTGGTCTTCGGCATCTCGGTACTGCTGACCTTCTATCCCGGCTGGGCAACGATCGGTGCGGTGGCGCTGCTGGTGTTCGCCGCGGCCAGGATTGCCCACATCCCTCGAGGTGCGCTGCCCTCGGTACCTCGCTGGCTGTGGGTGCTGCTGTTGGTCGGAGGTGCGACCGCGGCCATGTCCGGCGGTGACCCGGCCGGCTTGGGTGGGCTGTTGTACTTCCTGCGGATCACCGCGCTGTCTGTCGTGCTGCTGGGGCTGGGCGCAATGGTGTCGTGGACCACCAATGTCGCGGAGATCGCTCCCGCGGTGGCCACCCTGGGTCGACCGCTTCGGCTGCTTCGGATTCCCGTCGACGAGTGGGCGGTGACGGTGGCGCTGGCGCTGCGCGCGTTCCCGATGCTGGTCGATGAGTTCCGAGTGCTCTACGCCGCGCGGCGCCTGCGGCCCCGGTCCCGTCCGCGCACCCGACGGCAACGTCGGCGCCGCTGGGCGCGTGAGGCCATCGATCTGATCACCGCGGCCATTACCGTCACTCTGCGCCGGGCCGACGAGATGGGGGACGCGATCACCGCTCGTGGTGGCATCGGCCAGATTTCGGCGTCGCCGGCGCGCCCGGGGTTGGCCGATCTGGCGGCCCTGGTGATTGTGGTCGTGATGTGCGGCGCGGCAGTGGCTCTTGAACTGACGGTGTTGCCCACAGCTGTCTGACGACGCGCCGCTTCCTCCGCGAGATTGCACTCACGCAGGCTTTTTGCCGGATTTTCCTGCATGGTTGCAATCTCGGGGGAGCTGTCGGTGCCTACGAGCATCCTTGCGCGTCATGGACGCATTTCTCGGCAGCGAAGCAGTCGCCGCGGGTGAAGTATCTCGGGATCGGCTGGCGCGCCGGTGCCGACGGATTTTCCCCGACGTCTACCTTCCCGCTGACCAGACGGTCCCGTCATTACGGGACCGCGTCGGCGGAGCCTGGCTCTGGTCGCGTCGCCGCGGCGTCATCGCCGGTGTTGCGGCGTCCGCGCTGCACGGAGCGCGCTGGGTCCGCGACGACACGGTTGTCGAGATGTTGCTGCGCAACGGCCGGCCACCGAGCGGGGTGATCACGCGTAACGAGGCCGTCGCCGATGACGAGCTGACGTTTGTCGGGCGCCTTCCGGTGACCACGCCGGCACGTACCGCTTTTGACTTGGCGCGCCACCTCCCGCGCGGGCAGGCCCTCGCGCGGCTGGACGCCTTGATGCGGGCGACCCCGTTCGCGGTCGAGCGTGTCCTGATGCTCGCCGATCGCTATTCAGGTGCCAGGGGATTGCGCCAAGTTCGGGAACTGATGCCGCTCGTCGACGGTGGTGCGGCGTCGCCTAAGGAAACGTGGTTGCGACTCCTGCTCCTTGACGCCGGATTACCCACGCCCACAACGCAGATTCCCGTGCACATCAACTATCACCTGTTTGCGATGCTCGACATGGGCTGGGAAGAGTTCCGCGTCGCGGCTGAGTACGACGGGGACCAACACCGTACCGATCGCCGCGAGTACGTCCGTGGTGAACGCCGCCAGCGCAAGCTGCCGCAATTGGGTTGGCTCAACGTCAAGGTGATCGCCGAGGATCGGCCGGCCGAGGTGATCGAACGCGTCTACCGTGCGCTGAGATCGCGGGGATGGAGAGGCGCCGTGACGCCGAGATTGCAGGCACGCAGGTGATTTCGCGGATTTTCCTGCAGGGGTGCAATCTCGGGGGGTGGAGATCGGCCGCCGGGCAACTACCGGCGTGCGGCCGCGTTCGCGGCGTCCTGTGCTTGGGATAGGGCCGTGCTGACGTCGGAGCGGCCGAGGAACATCTCATCGAAATAGGGCTTGATGGCCTGGTTTCCGGCGGGAAACCCTGCACCGCCGCCCGGCGCCGGGATGCGGGGCCCGTTGAGCACCGAGAAAAAGGGTGTGACGTCGACCCCGCGCCGCGCCCAGTAGTCGAAGTAGACCCGCTGTGCGCTGAGTACCGCCGGTATCGCCGCACCCTGTCGCCCCAGGAATGCATTGCCGTCGCGGCTGCCGAGCCAGGCCAGAACCTCGCGCACCGCCGCGGGATGCTGCGATGCGGCGTTGCCGACGGCGGCGATCCCATTGGTGACGCTGACCCGTCCGGCCGGCCCGGCGGGCAGCATCGCCACACCCCAGGCGAACGTGGCCTGCTCGGCAACGGCCGCCAGGTTGTAGGTGCCCGACTGAAACAGCGCCATCTTCCCGGCCAGGAACTGATTGCGGGAGAAGTCGCCGTTGGTGTTGGTCTCCGAGGCCGGCGGTGCCACGTGGTCGCCGTTGATCAGCTGCACCAGGTAGTCGAACGCGCCGATCGCTGCCGGGTTGTCGAAGGCGAAGTCGTCGCCACGCTGGAACACCCCGCCGGCCGAGCCGATGTAGTTCAGATAGATCCCCTGCGGGTCATTGGCGGCGTTGTAACCCCACTGCCGGATCCGTCGCTCGTCAAAGCCCGAGGTGCTCGCGCTGCGCCCGGCGTTGTCAAGGGTGAGCCGGGCCAGCAGCGGGCGCAGCGTGTCGTGTGCGCCGTGCGGATCCCAGCGCAGTTGGTCCAGCTGAGCAGGAGCGATCCCGGCAGCGGCTAACAGATCCGCGTTGTAGTACACCGCGATCCCAGCGTCGGTCAGTTGCGGGACTCCCCATAGCGTCGCGTCGCGGGTGAACTGCGTGACCACCGATGGTTCCCAATCCGCGCCCGCCGCATCGATCTTCATCAGCCGCCCGTTGTCGGCGTAGCCGGCCAGGTAGGCGTTGGAGAGCCAGAAGATGTCGTCGGCGCCGCCACCGGCGACATCGGTGTGCAACGTGTCGAAGTAGGTCCCGTAGGAGACGACGTTGACGCGTACTTCGATCTCGGGGTGGGTGCGTTGGAACGCGGCGAACGACTGCCGGTAGGCGGTTGCGACCTGCTCGTCCCACAGTCGTACCGTCACCACCGTCGTGCCGGTGGCCGACCGGGTCGAGGCGCCGTCGAGCAGCACCGCCGCGGCGCCCAACAGCGCGGCCAGGACAACCGCCGCCGCGGCGAACAGGGTGGAGAACCGCGGCCGGCTCACTTGATCCCCGTGACGACGATCGACTGCACGATCCGGCGCTGGAACACCATGAACAGCACGATCAGTGGAATCATCGCCACCGTGGTTGCCGCCATCACCAGCGTCCATTGCGCGTTGTAGCGGGACTGCAGGGCGGCGGTCGCCACGGTGAGCACCCGCCACTTGTCGCCGCTGGTGATCACCAGCGGCCACATGAAGTTGTTCCACTGCGAGACCACGGTGATCAACCCGAGCGTGACCAGGATGGGCCTGCTGGCAGGCAGCATCACGTGCACGATCACGTCCAGAGTGTTCGCTCCGTCGAGGCGCGCGGCGTTGATCAGATCATTCGGGACGGTGCGGAAATGCTGACGCAACAGGAAGATCGCGTAGGGGGAGCCGAACATGAACGGCAACACCAACGCCCAGAACGTGTTCCGTAGACCCAGCTGCGCCATCATCAGATACAGCGGCACCACGGTCACGCTGGCCGGCACCATCAGGGTCGCCACATACACCCAGAACAACTTGTCGCGACCCGGGAACTCCAGCCGCGCGAAAGCGTAGGCAGCCAGCACCGAGAAACTCAGCTGTCCCAACACGATCACCGCCGTCATCAGCGTCGTGACCGCCGCCGCCCGACCGAATCCGGCACCACCGAGGTCGCCGTAGTTGTCCATTGTCGGTGGGTGGGGCCAAGACAACGGGGTACCGGTGGCGAATTGGCGTGCCGGAGTGAACGACGTCAGCAGGCCGAGCCCGAAGGGCGCCAGCGTGATGAGGGCGCCGAGTGTCAGCAGCGCGTAGATCGCCGAGGCGCGAATGTGCTTGTGCGGACGAAGCAAGTTGTTGATCAACATCACCTGGGGTAGCTCACGGGGACTTTTGGTAAGCGTAGGCGGCGGCCTGGGTGCGGTTGTGGACGCCGAGTTTGGCCATGATGGCGCAGACGTGGGTATTGGCGGTTTTGGTGCTGATGTACAGCGCGGTGGCGATCTCGGCATCGCTGTGGCCGGCGGCGAGGAGATCGAGGACGTCGCGTTGGCGTTTGGTGAGACCGTGGGGGTCCGTGCTGGTGTCTTTGCGGCGACGGTCGGGATCGCGGCCGCGCAGTTGGGCGAGGCGTTGCTTGGCGCGCCGGGCCGCGCAGCGGGCACCGAATTGGCGGAACGTACCCAAAGCGGCCTCGACGGCGTCGGCGTCGCCGCCGAGTTGAGCGATGGCGGCATCGTAAGGGCAGCCCCGGAGGACCCAGTCCTGTGCCGCCGCGCGCCAATCCCCGTTGATTTCACGTTCATACGGCGTGGCAGCGATGACGCCGACACCCGACCCGCCGCCGGCCAGATGAGCCCAGCGCAGCAGGGAGCCCCCGAGCCACGCGTACGCCGGGCCGGGCACCGTGAGGATTTCGGCCGCGCAGCGGCGGGCCCCCTCGTCGTCGTCGGCCAGCCAGGCGGCCTCGGCCCGCGCGGCGCGCACCGGCAGCTGCAGCAGGCTGCCCGTCGCACACGCGAGGGCCTCGTCGAGTAGTGGCCAAACGGGCTCCTCACCACGGCGCGCCCGGATCAGGGCGACGGTGATCAACGGCGCGATCCGATGTTGCGGGGCCAATTCGGACTGGGTCAGGATCTGCTCGGCCGCCAGCGCGGCGGACCTCCAGTCGCCGCCCGCCAGGCCGGTCAGCGCCTGCAACCCCACCACCAGGGCCTCGAACATGCCGAGGTCGCGGTGGTTGAAGTAGGCCGCCACTTCGGCGAGGTAACGCTGGGCGCGGCCGAATTCGCCGCGCACGACAGCGAAGGTGCCCAGGAGGATGCCCAGAATTCCGCTGTGCTCCTCGATCCCAGGGCTCGCGGCCGCTTCTCGCCACACCTCCTCGAACTCGTCCCAGCCGGTGTCGCTGCAGAACACCGTGGTGAGGGCCAAATATCCGCGGGCGTGGATCGTTACGGCGGGGTCCCGCAATTGGGCACCGAGGGCCTTCGCTCGGGCCGCATATCGGGCACATGCGGGGTCAAGGCCCAGAGCGGCGATGTGAGCCATGTTGATCAGTGACCAGGCCAACTGCGGGGACGGGCCAAGGTCTTCGAGCAGCCGCAATGACTCGTGCGCTGCTGCTAAGGCTTCGGCGGGGCGTCCCAGCAGCTGCAGGACGTGCGACAGGCGGCGCAGGTCCTCAGCCTTCTGGCGGGGATCCGCCAACCGCTGGTGCAGCTCGATTGCCTGTTGCCAGGACAGCGCCGCAGCCTTGGCGTGACCGGCCAGGTAACTGCTGTATGCGTGCCGTTCGAGCCACAGCACCTTTTGTTCGACGGGGATGGTGTCGGCGTGGCGCAGTACCAACGCATAGAGGTCGGCGGCCTGCCGGTTGGCGCCCGATCCTGCGGCGCGTTCGGCGGCCACCGGGCCGTAGCCGATGACTGCATCGGTGTCGCCGGCATGTTCGGCGTGAAACGTCAACGCCGCCAGCGTGTCCGGGTCGATAGGGGGTTCGGCCAGCACGGTCAAGGCTCGCTTGTGCAGCACGCGCCGCTGATAGTCGGGGATCTGTTCGACGACGGCGCGGCGGGTCAGTTCGTGGCGGAATCCCACTGCGTCTGCGCTGGCTATCAGCACCCCGGCGGCGAGGCATTCGTTCAGAGTGCCTGCCGCACCAGGCGATACCGCCTCGAGCAGAGCGGGGTGCACCCGAGGCCCGCAGATCGCTGCCGCCTGCGCGGTTTCGCGCCCAGCGGCCGACAGCCGCGCGAGTCGGCCCCGCACGGCCTCGGAAATGCTGCACGGCAGGCGGCCATTGCCCAGCGCGTCAGGCCCGGCGGCCACCATCTCCGTGACGAAAAACGAGTTCCCCTCGGTAAGCCGGTACAACGCTTGGGAGTTGATGCCGCTACCGGCGGCCAATGCGGTCACCGCGCCGGCACTGAGCGGTTCCAGTGTCATGCGCGTCACCGTCGCCCAGGTCGCCACATCACCCAACAGCACGGCCAACGGGTGGGTCGGGCCGATCTGATCATCGCGATAGGACGCCAGCAACAACACCGGCATCGTGTCGATCCGCCGGGCTAGATGACGCAGCAGATCCAGGGCGGCGCTGTCGGCCCAATGCAGGTCTTCGATCACACACACCGCGGGGTTGCCATCGCCGACGGCCCCCACCAGTCGGTCGTAGATCGCCTCGGTGTCCCTGGCGTCGATGGCGGCCCTTATCGAGGTTGCCTGATCAGCCGGAAGGCCGGCGAGCATGTCGATAAATGGGCCCAACGGCCGAGGCGTGGCTGACCCGTCGCACCAACCCCGCAGCACCCGCGTGCCCGGATCGAGCCCGGTGAGAAATCGGGCGATCACCGTGGTCTTGCCCGCCCCGGCTTCCCCCCGCAGCAACGCCAGCTGCCCGTCTCCTCGGGTGGCGGCTCGATAGCAGCGCTGCAGGGTTGTCAGTGTCGACTCGCGTTCGAGCAGAGGGCTAACCACGGTCAACCCCCTCCCGCCCCAGGTCTGAGACCGCGTACCCCGGAGCAAATATCAGGTAATTACCTGATGCGCCGAGGTTCGCCTGCCCAGCACACTCCCAAGTGAGCGTGGCGGGTGGTCTGCCACGGGCATCAGCACTCTGCCATCTGATCAGGATGCGGAGTAAAGCCTAGCCCGCGAGCCCCCGCCTGCGCCCACGAAACAGCACGAAACAGGCGCGTGACCACCCACAACAAAGGAGTACCGGTGAAGCGTTCAGTAACGGTTGCCGCGGCGGCGGCAGCAATCGCGGTCCTAGGTCTGTCTGGGTGCTCCAGCGAGAAGAAGACGGAAAGCGTCCACGAATCCCACTCAAGCACCTCGAGCTCCTCGAGTGAATCCAGTGCGTCGGTGAGTGTGGGCGGCGCCGCCGCAAACACGAAAGTCACCATCGACGGTCAAGACCAGAACGTCACCGGCACGACTGTGTGCACCACGATGGCCGGCGACGTCAACATCGCGATCGGCGGAGCAGCCACGGGAATCGCCGCAGTGCTCACCGATGCCAACCCTCCGGAGGTGAAGTCGGTCGGGCTGGGCAACGTCAACGGTGTGACGCTGGCCTACACCGCGGGCACCGGTCAGGGAGAGGCCAAGGCGACCAAGGACGGCAACGAATACAAGATCAGCGGTACCGCGACCGGGATCGACACCGCTAACCCGATGCAGCCCGTGAACAAGCCGTTCGAAATCGACGTGACTTGTTCTTAACCCGGTTCGCCGTGTTGTAACCCGTTGCGCCGGGCGGGGCGTGTTCAATGATGGACACGAACCGTCCAGCTAGGGGCACCAATGTCAACGCCGGCGCTCAGCATGTCACGGCAGATGCTGCGGCGTCGGCCGGTGAATGGTGCACCGATGGCCACCGGGGGCACGAACCACCTGCGACGCAGGCTCGGCGGCTTTCGGCTCACCATGTTCGGAGTCGGCTCGACGGTCGGCACAGGGATCTTCTTTGTCTTCCCGGTGGCGGTGCCGCAAGCCGGCCCGGCAGTGGTCGTTTCATTCATCGTCGCCGGGGCCGCTGCGGGCCTGGCCGCGATCTGCTACGCGGAGTTGGCTTCGGCGGTGCCAGTTTCGGGGTCGGCATACTCATACTCCTATGCCACCCTCGGTGAGTTCATGGCCGTGGTTGTCGGGGCATGCCTACTGCTCGAATACGGGGTGTCCACTGCCGCGGTGGCAGTTGGGTGGAGTCAGTACCTGAACAAACTGTCGCTCAATGTCTTCGGATTCGCCGTACCGCAGGCGATTTCATCGGCACCATGGGATTTCGAAGGTGGTTTCGTTAATCTGCCAGCTATCGTCTTGGTGGCAATTTGTGCGGCTATGTTGATCGGCGGCACCAGTGAATCGGCCAAGGTCAATGCCGTCATGGTGGTGATCAAGCTTGGCGTGCTGCTGATGTTCGCGGTGATCGCGTCAACGGCTTTCAGCGCGAACCACTTCACTGACTTCGCCCCTTTCGGATTCTCGGGAATCAGCTGGGCAGCGGGCACGATCTTCTTCTCCTACGTAGGTCTTGACGCGGTATCCACCGCCGGCGAGGAGGCCAAAGACCCGCAGCACACGATCCCGCGGGCAATCATCGCGGCGCTGCTGATCGTGACCGGTGTCTATGTGATTGTCGCGGTGGCCGCGATGGGCAGCCAGCCGTGGCAGAACTTCGAGGCGCAAAGCGCGGGCCTGGCCGTGATTGTGGATCACATCACCGGAAACCGCTTAGGCAGCACCGTCTTGGCGGCGGGCGCGGTGATCTCGATCTTCTCTGTCACTTTGGTCACGATGTACTGCCAGACCCGCATCCTTTTCGCGATGGGACGCGACGGCCTGCTGCCGGCGACGTTCGCCAAGGTCAACCCGCGCACCCGGACACCCGCTACCAACACCATGATCGTCGCGGTCGTGGCGGCAGCCCTCGCCGGTCTGGTGCCGCTTCAGCGTCTGGCCGAAACGGTCTCCATCGGCGCCTTGACCGCGTTCATTGTCGTGTCCGTGGCGGTGATTGTGCTCCGGGTCCGGGAACCGGATCTGCCCCGCGGATTCAAGGTGCCCGGCTATCCGATCACACCGATCTTGTCGGTGGTGGTTTGCGGATGGATTATGTGCAGCCTGCACCGGTACACCTGGATCGTGTTCGCCGGCTGGATAGCGGTCGCGTTGATCTTCTACCTGCTGTGGGGTCGCCGTCACAGCGCGCTCAACGGCGGTTAGGACACAAGCACAGCAAGGACGCGGGCTCACGTGAGGTCGTAGCTGACCCGCCGGCCCAACGACAGCTGCTGAACGACAGTCACCCCGACCAATACGGCGAACAGCACCAATGCCATCACCGCGGCCCGGCCGATCGCCGCAGCCCCGAACGCCTCTTCGTAGATACGGTGCGCGATCAGGTCGGTGCGACCACCGGGCCCGCCGCCGGTCAGCGCGTACACGGTGTCGAACACCTGTGCCGCGCTGACCACGCCGGTGACCAGCACGAAGAACATGGTGGGCCGCAGCATCGGCAACGTGACCCGCCAGAACCGCTGCCACCCGTTCGCCCCGTCGATGCGCGCCGCCGAGAGCACCTGGGTGGGGATGGCCAGGATGCCGGCCAGGAAGAACAGGGCGACGTAGCCGACGTTGGTCCACACCACCACCGCCGAGGTCACCGGCAGTGCCAATCCGGGATCGGTCAGCCACTCGATGCGGTGCCCGAGCACGGTGCTGACCGCGCCGTCGGTGGGGCTCAGAATCCAGCGCCACAGCACCGCGATCGCCAACGGTGCGCAGATCCACGGCAGCACGTACACGGTGCGGAACAGGCCGCTACCCGGCAGCCCGCGGGCCAGCAAGACCGCCACACCCAGCCCCAGCACGGTCTGCAGCGGAACGACGAACGCGACGAAAAGCACCGTCACCACAAGAGAATTGCCGAACACCGGATCGGTCAGCACCGATCGCCAATTCTCCGCGCCGACATAGCTGATCGGTCCCAGCAGATCCCAGCGATGCAGGCTCAGCCACACCACCACCAGCATCGGCAGCAGCAGGAACGCCACCACGCCGAACAGGCTGGGGGCGAGCAGCGCATAACCCAGCGCCGCAGAACGGGGAGCGCGGCTCATAGGTGTATTAAAGCGCTTGCGCCGACTCAAAATCGGGTCTTCATCCGCTCGAGCACCCCGGGCACGTCTTCGAAGGAGTGGGACTCGCCGGCCAGGGACGTCACCGTGCCGCGATAGGTACCGGCGAGCTGCCAGTAGTCGATCGCGGCCGCGACCAGATTGACCTTGACCGCTTTGCGCCCCGCGGGCGTGAACATCACATCGAGTCGGCGGTCGCGATCACGGACATGCACGGTCGACAGCGGATCGTCGGAGCCGAAGTCGAACTGGACTCCCGCGAGTGGTTCCACCGCACCGGGAACCCAGTTCGACGACTCGTCATCGTCGTCGCTGAACTCCGGCCGGTCGACGAAGTTGGAGCCCACCACACCACCAGCCATCGCGACGGCAAAGGTGCCCCACGTCCAGAAGGTCGAATACGGGAACTGCGAACGATGCTCATCGAGGATGGCGAAATCGCGCGCTCGCTGGAACACATAGGTTCGGTCGCCCACGGTGAGTGTGCCGCTGACCGGAAACGGCTGCTTGAACGTGTAGTAGTCGATCGCAGAGGTGAGCTTGGCGCTGATGCTCAGCGGTGGTGCCGCGTCCTGCGCGTGCAGTGTCAGCGCACCGGTGATCGCGGGCCCGCGCTGGTCTGCCGCACAGTCGATCCGCACGGTGACCGTGCCGGCGCCGGCACCGAAGTCGTAGTCGAGCAGATAGCGGCGCGTCTTGACCCGGCACCGGCCGCCGTGCAGCAGGTCGTCGGGCAGGCGCAGGCTGGCGCCCCCGCAACCGAGCATTCTTCTCCACCAGGACACCGGTCGCCTGGTCGCGGACGAACAGCTCCGACGATGCCAGGTATTTCACGTCCTGCATGATCATGGCGCCCGACATCTCGGGGTGGATCAAGGCGAAGCCGACCCACTCCTTGAGCCGGAACTCGCGCCAGAGGCGAGACAGGCCGGAGTGCGCGTCGACCGGGTTGGTGTCGCGGACCCGGCCATCGAACCGGCCGTAGTGTCGAACACCGTCTTGAACCAGTCGCTGGGGCGCTGTCACGCCGTGATCATGAATTGACACCTATGCCGTGGTCAACCATCGGCACGTCGTTACGGTGGACTGGTGACAGCGAACCGGGAGATCGACGCCGAGTTTCTGGCCCTGCCTCGCCACGAGCTGGCCGACGCCGCGTTGTCGGCGGCCAGAGCGGCCGGCGCCGAGCATGCCGACCTGCG
This sequence comes from Mycobacterium sp. SMC-15, assembly GCF_045310925.1. Classification (NCBI taxonomy): domain Bacteria; kingdom Bacillati; phylum Actinomycetota; class Actinomycetes; order Mycobacteriales; family Mycobacteriaceae; genus Mycobacterium; species Mycobacterium sp. SMC-15. The sequence continues at coordinate 18,068 of NZ_JBJIAJ010000007.1, forward strand.
GATTCACCGGATCGCGACCGAGGTCATCCGGCTGCGCGACGGTGAGTTGGAGACCGCCGTCGTCAACCGCGAGCTCGGCTTCGCGGTGCGGGTGGTCGTCGACGGCACCTGGGGCTTCGCCTCGCATGCCGAACTGGCCCCGGATGTCGCAGCGGACACCGCCCGCCGCGCCGTTCAGGTCGCCAAGACGTTGGCTGTCCTCAACGCCGAACGTGTCGAGCTGGCCGCCGAGCCGGTGTACCGCGACGCGATGTGGGTGTCGGACTATTTGATCGACCCGTTCGAGGTACCCACTGCTGACAAGATCGACGTGCTGGAGGACTACTCGGGCCGATTGCTCGCCGCCGACGGGGTGCATCACGTGACCGCGGCGTTGACCGCGGTCAAGGAGCAGACCTTCTACGCCGATGTGTTCGGATCGTCGATCACCCAGCAGCGAGTGCGGCTGATGCCGGTCTGCGACGCGGTCACCGTCGGACCGGACGGCTTCGACTCGATGCGAACGCTGGCGCCGCCGACGGCGCGCGGTTGGGAGGCGGTGGCCGGCGACGACGTGTGGGACTGGTCGGGTGAGCTGACCGAACTGCCGGTGCTGCTCGCCGAGAAGGTCAAGTCACCCAGCGTGGTACCGGGACCCACTGACTTGGTGATCGACCCGACCAACCTGTGGCTGACCATCCACGAATCCATCGGCCATGCAACCGAATACGATCGTGCCATCGGTTACGAGGCGGCCTACGCGGGGACGTCGTTCGCCACCCCGGACAAGCTCGGCACGCTGCAATACGGCTCGCCGGTGATGAACGTGACCGCCGACCGCACGGTGCCCTACGGGCTGGCCAGCATCGGCTACGACGATGAAGGCGTGGCCGCCCAGACTTGGGACCTGGTACGCGATGGGCGTTTCGTCGGGTATCAGCTGGATCGGGTGTTCGCGCCCAGATTGGGGCAGTCTCGTTCCAACGGGTGCTCCTACGCCGACTCGCCGCATCACGTTCCGATCCAGCGGATGGCCAATGTGTCGCTGCAGCCGGGGACCGATGACCTGTCCACCGCAGATCTGATCGCTCGGGTGGACAACGGTATTTACATCGTCGGAGACCGATCGTGGTCGATTGACATGCAGCGCTACAACTTCCAGTTCACCGGGCAGCGGTTCTTCCGGATCCGTGATGGCCGCCTGGATGGGCAGTTGCGCGACGTGGCGTATCAGGCGACCACCACCGATTTCTGGAACGCGATGGAGGCCGTCGGCGGCGCCTCGACATGGCGACTGGGCGGGGCGTTCAACTGCGGCAAGGCGCAGCCCGGTCAGGTGGCCGCGGTCAGCCACGGCTGTCCGTCGGCGCTGTTCCGGGGGATCAACGTGCTCAACACGCGCAGCGAGGGGGGCCGGGAATGAGGATCGGACCGCAGCAGGTCATCGACACCGCGCTGGCGGCGGCCAAGAGCGACAACACCGAGACCATCGTGCTGGTCACCGATCGGACCGAGGCGTCGCTGCGCTGGGCCGGTAACTCGATGACCACCAACGGGGTGTCGAGCAGTCGAACCACCACCGTCATCTCGATCGTCTCCGACGACGAGGGCTCGCGGGTCGGCTCGCTGTGTTCGGCGGAGGTAGACCCGGCACTGATCCCGGAGTTGGTCGCGGCCTCGGTGGAGGCGGCCGCGGGCGCACCGGAGGCCCGCGATGCCGCGGAACTGCTGGGCGGCACAGCCGTACCGGAGGACTGGGACGCCCCCGTCCCGCAGACCGGCGCGGAGGCCTTCGCCGATCTGGCCACCTCGCTGAGCCGGGGCTTTCGGGGTGCCGACCAGCTCTACGGTTTTGCCCGCCATGAGGTGCAGACCACGTTTCTGGCGTCCTCGACCGGGTTGCGGCGGCGTTTCACCCAACCCACCGGGACGGTGGAGATCAACGCCAAACGCGACGGGGCCAGTGCCTGGGCGGGGATCAGCGCTCCGGATTTCGTTGACGTGCGATGCGATTCGCTGCTGGAGCAGCTCTCGACGCGATTGGGCTGGGCGGCGCGCAGTGTCGAGTTGCCGGCTGGGCGCTACGAGACATTGATGCCGCCTTCCACGGTCGCCGACATGATGATCTATCTCGGTTGGACGATGGGCGGCCGCGGCGCGCAGGAAGGCCGTACCGCGCTGTCGGCGCCCGGCGGCGGCACCCGGGTGGGGGAGCGGCTGTCCGAACTGCCGCTGACGCTGTACTCCGACCCGCACGCTTTCGGGCTCGAGTGCGCGCCGTTCGTGGCGACCGGCACCTCGTCGGAGACCGCATCGGTGTTCGACAACGGCCTGGACATCGGTTGCGTGGACTGGATCCGCGGCGGGGTGATCAACGCGCTGGCCTACCCGCGTGCCGCGGCCGCCGAGTTCGGTGTACCGGTCGCCCTGGCCGCCGACAACCTGTTGATGACGGGCGGTTCGGCCAGCATGGACGAGATGATCGCCTCGACCGAGCGTGGTCTGCTGCTGACCACGCTGTGGTACATCCGCGAGGTCGATCCGACCACGTTGCTGTTGACCGGGCTGACCCGCGACGGCGTCTATCTGGTCGAAGACGGCAAAGTGACTGCGGCGGTGAACAATTTCCGGTTCAACGAGAGCCCGCTGGACCTGCTGCGCCGTGCCACCCAGGCCGGTATCGCCGAGCCGACTCTGCCTCGGGAGTGGGGTGACTGGGCGACTCGGGCGAGCATGCCGTCACTGCGGATTCCCGACTTCCACATGTCGTCGGTGAGCCAGGCTCAGTGAGTTCTCCAACGCCGGTCTCGGTCAACTGAGCTCGTCGAACCGGGCCAGTGCGGCGTGCAGGTCGTCGTGGTCGAACAGTTCGCAACGATCGACCAGGTTGCCGTCGACGGTCAGGACGTTGATATCGCGCCATTCGGCGTCGAATCCGTCTTGTGAAATCCCCTGCGCCACATGGGTGACGACCGCTCCGATGCTGCTGATCCGGTGCACCGCAGCGATGTAGATCCTGGTGTCCGGTGAATCATCCCAGGCAGCTTGCATGTACGGGATCATGTCGCCGGGCGCGAAACCCGCCCCGCGACGGTGGTCAATGCTCACCCAGTCCGGCGTCGTCGCGGCAAGATCGCGCTGGTTGAACCCGGCATAGGCGCCGGTGACCAGCGACCACGTGTTCGCATAGTCGGCCGCTTCGCCGGCGAGGTAACGGGCTTCGAGTTCGGCGAGGGCGGCATCGAGGTCGTCGGGATCGAAGTTCACGGTGTACCGCATCAGCCCGGCGGCGTCGACTTCCATGACGTGCAACATCTCGACGGCGATCGACCGGTCGGGATCACCGCTGTCGCGATAGCAGCCGTAGGTCAGCGAAAGTCGAGATCCGCGAATGGCGATGGGCTCCACCTCCAACCGCCACGTGCTCAGGGCCGTTTCCAACGTGGCGTCGACAACCTTGCGCCGCTCTGAGCCTTCGAGAACATGACGCAGGCCTTTCCGCCGGTCGTCGTACCAGCCATCCACGCTGCCGAGCGCGAAGATCGCATCCCCGTCACGGCGGTTGAATGCCTCGGCAACGCGCGCCCAGTTCCGCGTGGCCGCGTTCTCAAGCGCGGGCCTTGATCGGGTCAGCTCGTCGAACCGGGCGAGCGCGGCGTCGAGGTCGGCTTCGTCGAATACTTCGCAGCGGCTGATCATTCCGCCCTCGACCGTGAAGAGCACGACTTCGCGCCATTCAGCCTCGAATCCCTCCTGCGAGGTTCCGCGCACCACTTGGGTGACGACCGCACCCAAGCCACTGAGCCGATGCACCGCCTCGCTGTAGCACCCGACGTCGGGCGCGAGGTCCCACGTCGCGCGCATATAGGCGGCCAATTCGCCGGGCGCGAACGCCCTCGCGCGACGATGATCGACGTTCTCCCAGTCGAGTTCGGGAAATTCGCGTTGGTTGAATGCGGCATAGCCTGCCGTTATGACCGACCACGTGTGTGCGCAGGCCGCCCCTTCGCCGGCGGCGAAGCGCGCGTCGAGCTCTGCGACCGCGGCGTCGATGTCATCGACGTCGAATATGACGCGCGCCACGACCCGTTCGTTGGCGTCGATTTCGACCACGTCGAGTAGATCATTGCGGAATGCATCGGGTCGGTGGACATCCTCCAAGGCGCGGCCACGCCTCAAGACGAGGCGTTCCCCACGGGTCGCAACGGTGACTGAGGCAAGCGTCACGCCGGCTTCAGCTATTGCTGTAACTTCTGCGACGACGGCGTCTCTGCCATGTCGGAGGCCAGCATTGACCACTCGGCGACGATCCATGGTGGAACAGTCCTCGGCCAAGATCTCTGCGATTGCAGCCCAGTCGCGGGCGGCGAAGTGCACCAGGATGCGCTCGTACACCCGCCCAGCCGCATTGACTAACCGCGTCGGCTGTGGGTACAGCTCTTCAAACCTCGCGAGCGCGGCGTCGAGGTCCGTCTCGTCGAAAAGCTCGCAGCGGTTGACCAGGTCCCCTTCGAAGGTGGCCACAATGACCTCTCGCCATTGGGCGTCGAAGCCCTGGTCCGACGTCCCCCGTGCCGCTTGGGTAAAGACCGCACCGCGTGTGCCCAGTCTGTGCACCGCCTCGATATAGACGTGAAAGCTCTGCGCTTCGTCCCATGAGGTGCGGATGTAGGTAGCCAAGTCGCCGGTCTCGATCGTTGCGATTCGGCGGTGATCGATGTTCACGCAGTCCGACGTCAGGCTGAGCTGTTGCCTGTTGGCTGCGGCATACGTTTGGGTGAGCGCCGACCACGAACGCGCATAGTCTGCCGCCTCGCCGGCGAGGTAGCGGGCGTCGAGCTCGGCGATGGCGGCGTCAAAGTCGTCGGCGTCGAACGAGACGCTCGCCGCCAACCGCCCGTCCGACGTGATCTCGCCGACGTCGAGTTGCTCGGCGAGGAATGCTTCAGGGTCTTGATCCCGGAATGAGAAGACGCTCCTGGTGAGGACGAGTGAGTCCCCACGCGTCGCGACATCGCTCACCTTGACCTCGGTGATGCCAAGCCCGGCGACAACGCGCAAATTTGCGAGGGCCGCAGCCCGACCGCGTCGAATTCCGGCGTTCACGGTACTTCGGCGATCGTCTTGGTAGTAATCGTCAGCCAATAGCTCGGCCATCGCGTCCCAGTTGTGAACGGCAAACTGGGCCAGGAAGCGTTGGGACACCTGACTTGCCGCATTGTGCAATCGACGCGCCTTCTGCGGCCGCAGCGCGTCCAACCGCCCAAGCGCAGTGTCGAGGGCCGCCTCGTCGAACATCTCGCAGCGGCTGATCAGGTCACCATCGACCGTGAGGGTGTCGAGAAGGCGCCACTGTACGTCCACACCGTCTTGCGAAATCCCTTTGGCGACGTGGGTGATCACCGCGCCGTACTCGGTCAGCCGATGTACGGCTTCGACGTAGATGGTGTTCTGCACTGTGTCGACCAGAGCCACGCGGAGGTATGTCATCAAGTCACCTGTTCCGACCGTCGCAAAGGCCCGATTGTCGACGTCGGTGAACTGGGCGTTTGTCGGAGGCAGTTCACCTCGGCTGAGGGCGGCAAAAGCTCTGGTGATCGCCGACCATGTGTCGGCGCAGGCGGCGGCTTCGCCGGCGAGATAACGCGCATCGAGTTCGGCCAGCGCAGCGGTGAAGTCGTCAGGATCGAATACGACACGGGCTAAGCCTCGACCGTCGGCATCGACCTCGACCAGGTCGAGAAATTCGGTGCGAAATCCCTCGTAAAGGTCAGTACACGAAAGACTTAAAACCAGGCGCGCGCCACGGGTTGCGACGACTTCTGAGGTGAACGACTCGACGACGTCGACGAGCCCCGAGATTTCGGTGATGAATGCATCTGGGCCGTGTCGGAGTCCGGAATTCACCGCCCTGCGCCGGTCGTCGGTCGAGATGTCGTCGGCGGCCATCGCGGTTATGGCGCCCCAGTCGTGGGCTGCGAAACACACCTTGAATCGCTCGTACAGTCGGCTGGCTACGTTTTCCAACCTCTGCCAGGACTCGCGTTGTTCCTCGAATCGGCTATGCAGCGCATCGAGTTCGGCGATCGCAGCGTCCATGTCGTCGGTGTCGAACCACACCTGCAGTGCGATTCGCCCGTCTTCATCGATGGCGTAGAGCTGGAGCAGCTCATCGGCGGGTGCCCCCGGCCCCCCGTCGGGAGTGCCAATGCACATTCGGACCAGGGCCAGGCGTGTGCCTCGCACGGCGGTAACGACTCGCTCAACCCGAATGGCTCCGGACTCGAGATCCTGTCTGGTGTGGTGCATCACTTCGCCTACCGTCGTCTCGTCCGGCAGGAAGCCAACGATCTTTCGGCGGCTCTCGATCAAGCCGTCTGGAACAAACATTCGCTCGAACTCGTCCCAAGCCTCGCGTTCAATTGCGGCCATCACGCGTTCACCGGCGCGGACAGCCGGATGGTCATAGTCCATGACCGGCGACTCGGCTGGAGTCGTGGGGGCAGCTGTGACCCGTTGGCCCAGCATCGCGCGGGCCTTGGCGGCAAGTGCCTCAGCGCCTTTCCGCTCGTAGAGCCCCGCCGCTCGCTGCGCGGCGGCCCGCGCCCCGGCCTCATCGCCGGCGGCATTCAACACCGTCGCCAGCGCCAGACACGCATCGCCGTGATCGACCAAGGCGTCGGTGCGCTGCGCCAGGTCGACTGCGGACTCGGCCATCTGCCGCGCCGCGGCATGATCACCTTGGCGTGTCAACAGCAGCGCCAGCAGCGTGCGCCAGGCGATCGACGCCTTCAGTGCGTGTCCCGCGAGACGCTCACTCTCGGTGCACAACTCCTGCGCCTCGGTGTCGCGGCCCAGCGCCAGACAGGTCCGGCCCAGTAGCGCAGCCGTCTCGGCGGTATCGGCGTCCAGCCCCATGCGGCGGAAACCGTGGTAGGCCTGGCGTAGATGCGACTCGGCGCTCTCCGGGTCGTCGCCGACCAACTCGATTATTCCGGCGAACTGCTCCACCTCAAGAAGGGCATGGCGCAGGCCGATCTCGTTGACCGTGCGCCGCGCCGAGTCGATCATGCGCCGCGCGGTGGCGGCGCGGCCGCGAAAGGCCTCCAGGACGGCTTGGCACCGTGTCGATGTCGCCTCGACCGCCGGGGACTCCGTCGTGATGCGCAACAGCCGCACCACGTCAAGACAGCGCCCGCCCGCGCGCGGAACCGGGTTCGGGCCCCACAGTGCCGCCAGGGGCGCTCCCGCCAACACCGCGTTCACCCGACGCTGTTCACGTGCGTGCCGCGCTGCGGTCAGTGCGCTGTCCAACGCGATCTCGCAGTCGCCGATTCGCCCAAGACGCGCAAGGCATCCGGCCCGTACGGTGTGGGCCTTGGCTTCTCCCTCGGCATCGCCCAATCCGGCCAGCGTGTCCGCAGCCGCGCCCAACTCGGCCTCGATCTCATCCAGTCGTTCGGGGTGCACCAGCATCGACAGTTGCCCGTCGAAGCACGTCGCCCACGCCGCCAGCCGAACCGAATCGACTGTCGCTGACTGCAATTGTGAGACAGCGCGGGTGGCCGAAGCCACCTCACCCGCCGCAAGCAGCGCCTCACAGCGCGCGACCAGCAGCTCGGCATTCTGGTCGGCGCGATCGGGCAGCTCGTCGTCGATCTCCTCCAGCGCGTGCAGTGCCTGGTCGTACAAATCGGCGGCGCCTTCGTAGGCGAGGCGCGTCATCGCCTGATCGGCGGCGCGTCGGCAGTACTCGACGGCTTTGGCCGCGTTTCCCGCCCACGCGCATTCGAAATAGTGGTACGCCAGTTCCCCCAGCAACTCGTCGTCTGCGCCGGGGGTGGCTTCCAGAGTGGTGGCGATACGTTGGTGCAGTCGCATGCGTCGCACCGATGCCAACTCGGCGATCAGCGCCTGCCGGACGAGGGCGTGGTTGAACCGGTATCGCCCGCCGGACTCTTCGATGACGATGCCGGCCTTGCAGGCCTCATCGAAGGCGTCGACGAGGTCCTGTTCGACTACCCGTTCGACGAGGTCCACCGCGAAGTGGCTGCCGACCACAGCGGCCGCGGCAAGGGCCTTGTTGGTCTGAACCGGAAGCCGGGAAAGCCTGCGGCTCACGGCTTCACGAATACCCTGCGGCAAGGTGTTGGGATCCCAGACTCCACCACTCTCGTCCACGTGGCGCAGTGCCTCGATCAAGAAGAACGGGTTGCCGCCGGTGACAGACACCAACGCCCGGGCGAGCTGTTCGTCGTCGTATCCGGCGTCGGCGACGTAAGCGGTCACGTCCTCGGCACCCAGGCCGTTGAGGGCAAGTCGATCCGCGGTGCCGTCTCGGTGAAGATCGGCGAGCATTGCCGCCAGGGGATGGGATCGGTCAAGGTCCGTGCTGCGGTACGTCGCGACGATCTGCACCCGGGTGTGGTCGCCGAAGCGCAGCAGATGCCGCAACAGCAATAGCGTCGGCTTGGCCGCCCAGTGCAGATCGTCGAGTATCAGGACGACCGGTGCACTGGCAGAGGCGAGTTCGAGCAGCGCGACGACGGCGTCGAACAGTGCATAGCGTTCGGTGTCGGGGTCGGCGCGGGGCGGCGCGGACAGATCGGGGAGCACCTGGGTCAGACCCGGAATCAGGGGGAGTAGTGCTTCAACGCCGCGCAATCCCCGTAGGCGCTGTGTGCTGATGCAGGGTACGAGCGAACGCAGTGCCTCGGCGAACGGCTGGTAGGGGGCACCGAGGTCCTCATCCGATCGGCCGTACAACACGACGGCGCCGTGCTCGAAGACCTGGTGCGACCATTCGCCGGCCAGGCGCGTCTTGCCCACACCCGGTTCGCCGGCAATCAGCATCGCGTGAATCCCACCGGCGAGCGCAGCCTGCCACGCGGAGCCAAGTCGCTCTAGCTCCAGACCGCGACCCACAAACCGCCCGGGGCCGGTCAGTACCGCGGGGAGGTCGGGCCGCTCGAGAGGTTCATCGACGGTCTCCTCGCGGCGCTCGGCGGTCTGTAGGCGCAGCTCGAAAACATGCTCCGGGCGTGGCAGATTGCGAAGTGCGCGCATCCCGAGGTCGGCGAGACCGACGTCGTTGGGCAGGGTGTCGATGACGAGCTCGGCCGTCGCGCCGGAGCACAGAATCTGGCCGCCGGTTGCCAGCGACCGCAGGCGGGCAGCACGGTTGACCGCACGACCGAAGTAGTCACCGTCGCGCAACTCCACCTCGCCGGTGTGCAGGGCGATCCGGATCCGCATGGGTTCGTGCAGGACCCACGGCTCGTGGAGGATCGCGTCTTGCAGCTCGATAGCCGCCGTGGCCGCCGCTGAGGGCCGGTCGAAGACCGAGAACGTGGCATCGCCTTCGCCACGGGTTTTGATGAGCCGCCCGCCGCGTGAGGTGACGACCTGTTCAACGAGTTCGTCGTGGCGTGCGAGCGCGATTGCCATGGCGTCGGCATCGGCCTCCCACGCGGCGGTCGACCCCTCGATATCGGTGAGCAGAAAGGTCACGGCGCGTGTCACCGAGGCAAGATGCTGGGCCACCGGGTGCTCCAATGCGGAGTCCTGGGCAACGATCGCGGCCGCGAGCCGCCGAAGCTCCGGCCCGGGATCAACGCCGAGCTCGTCGGCGAGCAACGACCGGGCTCGTTGATACGCGCCCAGGGCTTCGCCCTGTCGACCGGCGCGGTAGAGGGCGAGCATCAGCTGTGCCCATCGCCGCTCGCGCAACGGTCCATCGGCCACCGCGGCTTCCAGTTCACCGATGATCTCCGCGGCCCGTCCCGTCGCGAGCAGCGCGTCGGCGCGGTCCTCGACCAGGGCGGCGTGCCCCTCGATCCAGCGTGTCTTCTCCGAAACACCCCGGCGGGAATCGGGCAGTTCGGGGGTTCCGCGCCAGAGGTTCAGCGCCTCCTCGAAGCGGACCACCGCTTGGCTGGTATCGCCGGCTGCTGCGGCCTCTCGCCCTGTCTTGGTGGCCAGCTTGTACCGCGGGGCATCCACCTCGGCCGTGTTGAGGATCCAGCCCATTCCCTCGGTGAGAACGAAGCCGTCGCCCAACGCCCGACGCAACGAGGAGATGTGAGTCTGCAGCGCCTTGGCCGCCGTGCGGGGCGGTTCGTCACCCCAGATCAGATCGATCAGCGTTTCGGCCGACACGACAGAACCGCCGTGCAGACCGAGCATCGTGAGGATCGCACGCGGTTTGGCGCCCGGGATGGTGACCGAGGCGCCGTCGTGCCGGGCCTGGAGAGGTCCCAAAACCCCCAGCTCCACGGCTTGAATGGTAGTCACCTGGCAATCGTCGGTGGGGCGATTCAACGCACGGTCAAGATCCGGTAAAGGCGCGATCGGCCCCTGTCGGGGCCGGTCGTGACGCGCCCTCGGGGGACAACGAGGCCGCGGGTAAATTTGGCGCCTATGAGCGCACGTGTGGAGCAACTGGAGTTTCAGGCTGAGGCCCGGCAGCTACTGGATTTGATGGTCCACTCGGTCTATTCCAACAAGGACGCGTTCCTGCGGGAGCTCATCTCCAACGCCTCGGACGCACTGGACAAGCTGCGGCTTGAGGCGTTCCGCAACAAGGAGCTCGAGGCCGACACCTCCGACCTGCACATCGAGATCGAGGTGGACACGACCCTCCGCACCCTGACGGTTCGCGACAACGGCATCGGCATGGCGCGTGATGAGGTGGTGGACCTGATCGGCACCCTGGCCCGCTCCGGCACCGCCGAACTGCGTCAGCAGCTGCGAGACGCGCAGAATGCCAAAGACTCCGAAGAGCTGATCGGCCAGTTCGGGATCGGCTTCTACTCGGTGTTCATGGTCGCCGACAAGGTCGAGATGGTCACCCACAAGGCCGGCCAGAGCGAAGCCATCCGGTGGGAATCCAGTGGTGATGGCACCTACACCATCGAACCCGTCGACGATGCACCGCAGGGCACGTCGATCACCTTGCACCTCAAGCCCGAAGACGCCGAAGACGCGCTGCACGACTACACGGCGGAGTGGACGATCCGGGGCCTGGTCAAGAAGTACTCCGACTTCATCGCCTGGCCGATCCGTATGCAGATCGAGCGCCGGGTACCCGCCGACCCGGAAGGCGAGGCGGGGGGCGAAGAGACGGTCACGGTGGAGACCGCGACACTGAACTCGATGCAGGCGCTGTGGGCGCGCCCCAAAGACGAAGTCTCGCCAGAGGAATACAGCGAGTTCTACAAGCACATCGCGCACGCCTGGGACGACCCGCTCGAGGTCATCGCGATGAAGGCCGAAGGCACCTTCGAATACCAGGCGCTGCTGTTCATCCCGTCGCACGCCCCGTTCGACCTGTTCAACCGGGACGCCCAGGTCGGCGTGCAGCTCTATGTCAAACGCGTGTTCATCATGGGCGACTGCGACCAGCTGATGCCCGAGTACCTGCGCTTCGTCAAGGGTGTCGTCGACGCGGCGGACATGTCGCTCAATGTCTCCCGAGAGATCCTGCAGCAGGACCGGCAGATCAATGCGATTCGGCGGCGGTTGACCAAGAAGGTGCTGTCGACCATCAAGGAGCTGCAGTCGCAGCGGCCCGAGGACTACCGCACCTTCTGGACTGAGTTCGGTCGCGTGGTCAAGGAGGGGCTGCTCTCCGACTTCGACAATCAAGAGGCACTGCTTGCGATCAGCTCGTTCGGCTCGACCCACAGCGACTCCGAGCCGACCACGCTGGCCGAGTATGTCGAGCGCATGAAAGAGGGTCAGGAGCAGATCTTCTACGCCACCGGCGAATCCCGTCAGCAACTGCTGCGCTCGCCGCACCTGGAGGCGTTCAAGGCCAAGGGCTACGAGGTGCTGCTGCTCACCGACCCGGTCGACGAGGTGTGGGTGAACGCCGTCGCCGAGTTCGACGGGAAGCCGCTGCAGTCGACGGCCAAGGGCGAAGTGGATCTGGACTCCGAGGAGGAAAAGACCGCGCACGAGGAGCAGCGCAAGGAGCAGGAAAAGGATTTCGCCGAGCTGATCTCCTGGCTGGAGCAGACGCTGACCGAGCACGTCAAAGAGGTGCGGCTGTCCACCCGGCTCACCGAGTCGCCGGCGTGCCTGATCACCGACACCTTCGAGATGACCCCGGCGTTGGCGCGCATCTACCGCGCCAACGGCCAGGAGGTTCCGGTCGGCAAGCGCATCCTCGAGCTCAACCCGGGCCATCCGCTGGTCACCGGACTGCGGCAAGCGCACGACGCGCGAGGTGGCGAGGACGCCGACTTGGCCGAGACCGCGGAACTGCTCTACGGCACGGCGCTGTTGGCCGAGGGCGGGGCGCTGGAGGATCCGGCGCGTTTCGCCGAGCTGCTGGCGCACCGGTTGGCACGTACGGTCTGAGCTGGGCCGGCCGGTGCGGCTGGCGTCTTTCATCAGGCGCACCTTTTTCATACAGGTCGCCTCCCCCCGTGATTGGGTGTCAGCTCCGATAGCGCACGGCGAGTTCGCCGATGAAGCTGGAAGCAGGTGGAAGCAGATTTCCACCGGGCCGGAGTCATTGTCGGGAACGCACTTCCCGTGATCGGCGGCGACGTCGCCACACAATCAGGTCCGGTTGAACCAGCGTTGGTCGATCAGCTCCATGAACTCCAGACGCGGGGTGAGTCCGGCACCGCTGGTCGCCGATAGAACGGCAACTAGAGGGGATATGTGCGGTGTTGGATTTTGGAACGTCTCCGCCCGAGATCACCTCGGCAAAAATCTATGCCGGCCCCGGATCGGGACCACTGTTGGCCGCAGCAGCGGCTTACGATGCACTCGCTGCCCAACTGAATTCATTTGCTACCGGCTATTTCTCGGTGATCGCGGATCTGCAGGGCGAGAGTTGGGCCGGCAACGCATCTGCGGCGATGGCCGCCGCGGCAACGCCTTACGCCGAATGGGCGACGGTAACCGCAAGCCAGATTGAACGGGCCGCCGGCCAGGCGCGCGCGGCGGCGGCCAGCTACGAGAACGCGCGTATCGCGACAGTGCCGCCGGCGGTGGTGACAGCCAACCGTGCCCGGCTCGCGAGCCTGGCTGCGGCCAATGTCATCGGACAGAACACGCCCCAGATCGCGGTCACCGAGTTCGAGTACGCCGAGATGTGGGCCCAAGACACCCTCGCTATGTTCGGCTACGCGTCTGAGACGGCGACGGCGACGCAGTTGCCGTCGTTTCAACCGCCACCGCCGACAACCAACCCGGCAGGTGGTGTGGCCCAGGCCGCCGCGGTGGCCGGTTCGGCGGGGGCTACCGGCGCGTCGAACTCGCAGACTTTCCTGTCGCAGCTGCTTACGGCCCTGCCGCAACAGCTCGGCGGCCTGGCCACAGGCCAAGCCGCGGCGCTGCCCGCACAGGCAGACCCGTTGCTGCCGCTGGAACTGATCGAGGCGGCAAACATCCTGCTGGGGCCGACCTCTTTCGGCTTACAGACTGCGCGAACGGTCTCGGCGATCGGCTCGTTTGCGTTGGCCGGGAACGCCTTCCTGCTGACCCATGGTGGCGCCGGCATCGGAGCGGCCGGTGCGACCGGTCCGGTCCTGGCCAATGCCGAAGCGCCGGTAGCCGAGTCGGGTGGTGCTGCCGACGGTCACAACGCGGTGCTTGCCCGTATGGGTGGCGACGTGGCACCGGTGGGACAGCTGTCGGTGCCGCCGGCGTGGGCGGATGCCACCCCGGTAGCGTCCGCTACCGAAGACCCGGTGTGGCTAACGGAAGCAGAGCTTGACGGTGCGTCCCCGTGGCAGGGCAGCGCGGAAGCGGATATGCCCGGCGCTTCACCGGCAGTGGGCATGGGGCCGATGGCGGCAATGGTGGGTGGAGGATTGGGGCGCCAATCGGTCGCTGGCGCCCTGCGTGTCGAGCCCAGTCCGTTCAAGATGCCCCGTCCGTCCTGCGGTGGCTAACTCATGCGCGCCCATTTGGTGAACTACCACCCAGGGTTTCGGGCCCCTCGCCGAACTAACCGGGCAGTTGATGTTTGATTTCGGCGCACTGCCCCCCGAGATCAATTCGACCAGGATGTATGCCGGTCCGGGATCGGGGCCGATGATGGCGGCGGCCGCGGCGTGGGACGACATTGTCAGGCAACTGGAGTCGGTCGCAACCGGTTACTCCGCCACGATCTCGAGTCTGCAGGGCCAGCGCTGGTCGGGTCCTGCCTCCGACGCCATGGCGGCGGCCGCCACCCGATACATGGCGTGGGCCACGGCAACCGCGGCGCAGGCCGAACAGACCGCCGCCCAGATCCGGGCGGTGGCGGGCGCCTACGAGACGGCGTTCGCCGCGACGGTGCCACCAGTGGCGGTGGCGGCCAATCGCACCCAGTTGGCGATGCTGGTGGCCACGAACTTCTTCGGGCAGAACGTGCCGGCGATCGCGGCCACCGAGGCCGTCTACGCCGAGATGTGGGCTCAAGACGCCACCGCGATGTATGGCTATGCCGGAGCCTCGGCGCAGGCACGGATGCTGGCATCGTTTCCCCGGCCGCCGGAGACCACCGACGTCGGCGGGCAATCCGCCCAGCAGGCCGCGGCGGCGCGCGCCGTCGCCGACGTCGTCGCCGGGGATACGCAAGTGCTTCTGGCAGAGCTGCTTTCGGGTGCGTCAGAACAGCCACACATTCTCACCACGGCATCGGCGCAGCCATCACAAGTGGGCTTTGCCCAGGCCACACCACCACCGGCATCGTTGCCGATAGTCGATCAGGTGGCGGCTTTCGGCCCCACCATGGGCGTATTGGGCGTCGCTCAGCAGGTGGTGTTCACAACCGGATCGCAGGGCGTCTTCGGTATGGCGATTCTGAACGCGCAGGCAAAGGCGGCCGCCGGCGCCGCGCTGGCCACCCCGGTCGTCACGGTCGATGCGCACGGCACCGCCCTGACCGGTGTGCCCGCCGCGGTGCTGGCGGGTGCGGGAAAGGCGGCGCCGGTCGGAAAGTTGTCGGTGCCGCAGAACTGGTTGACGGCAACGCCGACGGCAGGCGTCGGCGATGCGGCCGTCAAGTCGCCGCGATCGGCGGCCGTGGGCGCAGCCTCGGCGGAAGCGGCCAACGCGGCGAGGCCTGCGGTGGGCCACCCTCCGACCGCGGTCATGGGACCGATGGACAGGCTGGCGCCCCGCCGTGGCGGTACCCCGGTTTTTCGCATGCGGGACCGCCGATTTCGGATGCCCCGGCCGCCCGGGGCCGGATGAATCCGGCGTGCGCGTTGGCGGGAATCCACCGCCCCGCACGCGCGGATCAGGGCACCAGCACCACTTTGCCGACGTTCTCCCGCGCGGCCAGAATGCGGTGGGCCTCCGGGGCATTCGCGAACGGCACCGCCGCATGCACCACCGGGGCCGCGGTCCCGTCTGCCAGCGCCTCGGACAGCGGGGCGATCCAGGGTCCGAGCGTGCCGCGGTCGTCCCACAGCCGCAGCATGTTCAGGCCGATCACGGTCTTGGACTGCTCCATCTGCGTGATCAGACTGAAGCCGCGCAGCATCGCCAACGCCTGCGGGGCCGCCCGCAGCAGCGACCGCTTCTCACCCTGCTGCAGTGACGAGAGACCGTAGGCGACCAGGCGTCCGCCGGGACGCAGCAGTTTCAGCGAGCGCCGCAGCGAGGTGCCGCCGAGCCCGTCGAGCACCATGTCGTACGGCGGCAGGCCAGCCCACCAGCCCTTGCGGCGGTAGTCGATTGCCCGGTCGATGCCCAACGCCTCCAGCTGGGCGTGTTTGCCCGGCGACGCGGTGCCGTGCACGACGGCCCCGGCGGCCTTGGCCAGCTGGATCGCCGCGATGCCGACGCCGCCGGCCGCGGCGTGCACCAACACCCGCTCGCCGGCCTGCAGCGACCCGTAACCGTGCAGCGCCGCCCAGGCCGTCGCGTAGTTCACCGGGATGGCGGCGCCTTCCTCGAAGCTCATCGACGCCGGCAGCACGACAGTGTCGGCGGCGTTGGCGTTGACGATCTCGGCGTAGCCGCCGAATCGGGTGCCGGCCAGCACCCGCTCGCCGACCCGGGCCGGGTCGACACCGTCACCGACCGCCTCGATGGTCCCGGCCACCTCGTAACCGACCACGGCGGGCAGCTTCGGCGCATCGGGATACAGGCCGACTCGGGCCAGGTGGTCGGCGAAGTTCACCCCCGCCGCACGCACCCCGATCCGCACCTGGCCGCTGGCGGGCGGCGGCGGGTCGGGTTGGTCCTGCACCTGCAGCACCGATGGGGGACCGGTTTTGGTGATCATGACGACACGCATGGGTTTCAGCCTATGGCGGCAGTGTCCATAATCGGTGGTTTAGCGAGCCTCGACGAAGGAGAGGCGAAGCTGGAGCCGCCGCATAAACTCGGTGGGATGGACGTTCTCGGTGAGCTGAATCGATTGGTGGCGTGCTCGGGTGGCCGGCTGGGCGCCGTGGTCCGCGGCGTGTGCGGCCCGACGCTGGGCCTACCGCCGCTACCAGCCGAGGTGAGCGCCGATGCATCCGGTGTCGATCCTGTGGTAACCGAATTCGCCGAACAGTTCAGTGTCGACGTCTCAATGATCACCGACGACCAGCGAGTGCGACTGCGGGAGGCGCTGGGGGACAAGGCCTTTGATGCTGTAGTCCAGATGTACATCGGCGACTTCGTACCGCGGGTGCGCGCCGGCCTCGATGCGGTCGGTGTCGTGGTGTCCTGGCCCGACCCCATCGCGTGGGATCACACCGGCCACCCGGCCGATGTGCTGTTCAACGGGTTCATGCCCGCCGTCGCCCGACTACGATCCCTGGATCCGGTGACCTCCGAGGTGGTGCGGCTGCGCGGTGCGGCCCAGCACAACTGCCGGCTGTGCAAGTCGCTGCGCGAGACGACCGCCCTGGACGCCGGCGGGTCCGAGTCGCTCTATGACGACATCGAGCACTTCGAGAAGTCACGGCTGCTCAGCTCGGCGCAGCAGGCGGCGCTGCGCTACGTCGACGCGCTGGTCTGGACACCGGCCCACATCGATCCCGGGGTGGCCGCCGGGGTGCGCCGGCACTTCACCGATCGGCAGGCCGTCGAACTGACGCTGGACGTGATGCGCAACGCCGGCAACAAGATCGCGGTGGCGCTGGCCGCCGACGCGCCGCGGGTCGCCGAGGGCACCGAGCGCTATCTGCTGGACGCCGACGGCCAGACCGTGTTCGGCTGAGCTCAGGCGGAGTGGCGGGCCAGAAAGCCCAGGATGGCATCGGCGAAGATGTCGTTGCGGTCCCCGGCGACCATGTGACCGGCCCCGGCGACATCGACGAACTCCACCTGCGGGAATCGGGCTAAGAACTCTTCGGCGTTGGTGGCGCTGACCAGGTCGCTGAGCTGGCCGCGTACCAGCAGCATCGGCACCCCGCCGTCGAGGATGGTCTGTACCGCGGCGTTGAGCCGCTCGACATCGTGGATCTCCATCGGGCCCTGGTGCTCGGGGCCGCTGATGAACTGCGGGTCCCAATGCCAGTACCAGCGATCGCCGCGCCGTCGCAGGTTGGTGGTGAGCCCGCCCAGGTCGGTGGGGCGGGGTCGGTGCGGGTTGTAGGCGGCGATCGCGTCGGCGACCTCATCGAGGGAGTCGAAGCCGGACTCCATGTTCTCGGCCATGAACGCCTGCACCCGCTGCGCACCTGAGGCATCCATGTTGGGCACGATGTCGACCAGCACCACCGCACTGGCCGCCCCCGGCGCCAGTTCGCCGCCGAGCAGCATGGCGGTGCACCCGCCCAGCGAGGCACCGACCAGTACCGGGTCCGGCGGCAGGGTGCGCAGCACCTGGTGAACATCGGCGGCGAAGCTGACCAACCGGTAATCGCCCTCGCTGGCCCAATCCGACTCGCCGTGGCCGCGCAGATCGACGGTGACCGCTTGCCAGCCGCGTTCGGCAACCGCCGCGGCGGCCCGGCCCCAGGACCGGCGGGTCTGCCCGCCGCCATGCAGGAACACCACTGCGCGAGCGTTGGGGTCACCGTGCCGGTCGGCGATGATCCGGACATCGCCGGGTGCGTGGGTGACGAAGGTTTCCGCGGTCATCTTGGGATAGTAAGCCGACCTTGATAATGCTCGATCACTTGCCCGACGAAACCTGTGGTGACCTGCGGGTTCGAGGGACTACGATGGCGGAGTCGGCAATTGGGGGAGGGCGCCATGGCCCGTTATCTCGCCCTGGTCTACGGGGCACTCAACTATCTCGCTTTCCTCGCGGTTTTCCTGTACCTGGTCGGCTTCGTCGGCAACTTCGTCGTGCCGCGCAGCGTCGATCACGGTCCGCCCGCACCAATCGGGTTGGCGATCGTCATCGATGTCGCGCTGGTGGCACTTTTCGCGGTGCAGCACAGCGTGATGGCGCGCCCGGCGTTCAAGCGGTGGTTGACCCGCGTGGTGCCCGAGAGCATCGAGCGCAGCACCTACGTTCTGGCATCGAATCTGGTTCTGGCCCTGCTGTATTGGCAGTGGCGGCCAATCCCGACGACCATCTGGAACCTCACGGTGCCCGCGGAGCGGACGGTGCTGTGGGGACTGTTCTGGATCGGTTGGGCCATTGCCCTGGCGTCGACGTTCATGATCAGCCACGTAGACCTGTTCGGGCTGCGTCAGGTATATCTCGCATGGCGGGCGCAGCCGTACTCCCATATCGGCTTTCACGCCAGGGCGCTCTACCGGGTGGTGCGGCACCCGCTGATGGTGGGATTCGTGATCGCGTTCTGGGCCACGCCCACCATGACCGCCGGCCACCTGTTGTTCGCGGTCGCGGCCACCGGCTACATCCTGGTGGCGGTGCGGCTCGAGGAGCGCGACCTGATCGCTGCTCTGGGCGACGAGTACCGGCAATATCGCCGCCAGGTCCCGTCGCTCGTGCCGGGTGGGTTCAGGCGAACGGATGCAGGGCCAATCGGCCCCACGCCAGGAATGCGAACATAGCGATAAAGACGACGTCGCCGGCCATGTAGGCCCATTCGCTGCGGCGGAATCGGGTGGTGGCGGCCCCGGCCATGAACAGCATCAGACCGGTGGCGGCGATCGGCACGAGCAGCGGTGCCACACCGGCTGCGGCCGGGAGGACCAGGCCGGTCGCGCCCAGCAGCTTGATCGTGCCAATGGTTCGCAGGTGGCCGTCGCCGAAATCGTCGACCCAGTGCTGGTTGGCGCCCAGTGCCCGGTATTTGGCCCGGGGCAGCAGGAGCAGGGTGGCGCCACCGATGGCATACGCGGTCGCGGCGACGCCGGCGATGATCCACAGGGTGGTGTTCATGGCGGACTCCTTCGTGGTTACCTCGGTTGGGTGGGGTTCGTCATTACCTATGACGGACCGCCACCACGAGAGGTAACCGATGACCACCGAGACGCAGCTGGCAGAGATATTCGAGCGGCAGCGCCATCGTCTGTTGGCGTTGGCGTATCGGGTGTTGGGCTCGGGGTCCGACGCCGAAGATGCCGTCCAGGAGGCGTGGCTCCGGCTGTCCCGTCAGGACGTTGATGCGATCGACAACCTGCCGGGGTGGTTGACGACGGTGATCAGCCGCATCTGCATCGACATCCTGCGTTCGCGTACCGCCCGGCCTGAAGTCTCGATCGATCAGGACCTGCCCGAGCTCGTCGTGACCGTCGACCACGACACCCCCGAAGACGCTGCGGTGCTGTCGGATTCGATCGGGCTGGCGCTGCTGGTCGTGCTGGGGGCGCTGCGCCCCGAGGAACGGCTCGCGTTCGTGCTGCACGACATGTTCGCCGTGCCCTTCGCCGAGATCGGGCCGATCGTGGGGAAGTCGGCTGATGCCGCCAAGATGCTGGCCAGCCGGGCACGCCGCAAAGTCCAGGACGTACCCACCCCAGCAGGGGATCGGCGTGCGCAGCGCGAGGTCGTCGATGCTTTCCTGGCCGCCGCGCAGGGCGGTGACTTCGAGGCTCTGCTGCAGGTACTCGACCCCGAGGTCACCTGGCGTCAGCACACGGCCCGCGGGGTGAGCGTGACGACCGGATCCAGTGCGGTGGTAGAGGCGGTCCGTCGAGGTCAGGGGGCGCGCATCACGGCGCGCCGTGTCCTGATCAACGGCGAGCCCGGAATCTTGGGTTGGGGCCCGACCGGCCGGCCGCTGGCCCTGATGGCATGCACGGTGCGAAACGGCCGGCTGGCCGGCATCGTGTCGATCGCGGACCCGGTTCGCTTGGCCGGTATGGAGCTGCCCGATCCGCCGAAATGAGCCGGCCAGCGGCAATTAGCCGGCGTTCCTCACATGCCGATGGGGAAGGCCTCGCTGTTGCGGAGCCTTCCCCATCGGTTGCCTGCGGTGCCGGTCGGTGATCAGTGCTCGTCGTAGTGATCACCGTGAGCGGCGTGACGATGGCCGTCGTGGAGGTAGTCCACGTGGTCGCCGTGCTGAACTGCCTCGTGGCCGCAGTCGGGTCCGTGAGTGTGTTCGGTGTGGGAGTGGGTCTGGTGCTCTGTCGTGTTCATGGCAGCGACGATACCCAAAACATGCACACATTGCAATATAAAGATGATTTGGTGTGCCATAGGTGCGTGATCTGGCGGATGAGTTCGGCGGTTCCCCGCCCGGGGATCTGCCAGATGCTCTGGCCGGGAAGTCAATCGCTATCGACGACCGGCGGGCGCCCGACAGCGGATGCGTGTCGTCGGCCGCTACGTCGTGACGGCGTTGATCGGGGGCGGCGGCGCATACAGGCGCTGCTGCGCGGCATGGCACGATAGTTCCCGCGCGCATGCGTATCAGGGGCGGTAGCTCAGTTGGTTAGAGCCGTGGACTCATAATCCATTGGTCGCGGGTTCGAGCCCCGCCCGCCCTACCACGTTCTTGGTCTGCCGTGGGGTGGCACTGAGGCATTCCGGGCGGAGTTGAGCCGAGCGCCGCCCGGCTCAACTCCTACCTGGAGCTCACACGGCAAAGAACGAGTTGAACAGCGCTTGGATCAGTTCACCGGTGTCGAGCGTGGGAATATCGTTGAACGTGGTCATCCCATCGACAACCGATGTGGCCGAGTCGATTTGGTCTGGTGTCAGCCCGAGGTAGACCTGATGGAGCGCCAACCCGTAGAACAGATCCTGCCAACTTGTGTTCCCGAACAGCAGGTCCCACCAGCTCTTGCCCAAGTTGTCCGCGAAGACGTCGCCTTGGATGTTGAACACTTCGGTGGGGTACAGGTCGGTGGGGACGGCGGCGGGGTTGGCGCCGAGCATCACGAAACGCAAAGCGTCGGTGGGGACGCCGGCATCAGAGAGCTGCTCCTGGGCGTAGGAGGCGATGAGGCTGCTCTGGGAGTAGGTGAAAATGGTCAGCGGGTCGCTGCACACGCCCGAGGCGTCACAGCCCATCTCGCCGGCGTTGTAGTCGGCCAGGATCGCGTCGACGAGGATGGCTTGCCCCTGCGGGACGCTCTCGAGGAAGTCCCAGCTGTTGGGCATGCTCAGCGCCACGGAAGACTCGACGGTGCCGCCGTAACCCAGCGGACCGAGGTACAGGTCGATCCCGTTGCTGATGTAGTTGGCGGTCGGTGTCGCGATCCCGGTTGGGCCCAGGACCAACGCGTCGGTTGAGCCGTAGAGGAAGTCGTATTGGTTGTCGTTGGCGGCGTTGGCCGCACCGGCGAACGCCAACGCGGCGCCACATAGTGCGACGCCGAAGATGATTTGCTTCATCGAACCCCCTTGTTCGGAGCGGTCACTGGTGGTGTCGCCAAGGTGTTTGCACGGCAAGCGATTACGTTGCCCGACATGCCCCCAGCAGATGTCGGACCGTACGCTGTGCCGCCAGTTGGCAACTGACAGGATTGTTGCAACTGGCGTCAATTTTCGTCTTCGGATTTGAAAGATTCGCTGAATCAAATACTCAACCTCCGGCCCGGTGATGTGCTAAAGGAGGCGGCGGGCCGGCATAAGAAGACTTAGGTCCGCTCTTGAGGACTCAGTCAAGCGATGGCCGGCGCTACGGATTCGCTCATTGCCCTGCAAGCGGCATGCCAAAAATCACCCATTCCTGCGGTTGACCAGCGTGCCCAGAGTTACCGTAGTGGCTCCAGTCATGAAATGAGTGTTGTGGGATTAGCCAGCCACCCCGGTATCACCGCCGCCATCGCAGCGTTGGCGGCGGGCACCCTGATCGCGACGCCGCTGGTGGCGCCGCCTTCCGATGTCGCCGTGCGCGCAGTCGAGCTGACAGCCAGTCCATTCGACCCGTACGTGGACCTGATCACCAACACCTTCACCAATCTGGGCACCATCGGCGCGCACTGGCTGGAAGACCCGCTGCCCATAGTGGTCCAGCTGGCCACCAACGGGTTCGACTACGCGCAGCGGACGTTCGAAGCATTCGGGGCGACCGCCCAGTCATTCGTCGACGGGCTGATCAACCTGCCCGACCAGCTCGACACGCTGTTCAGCGCCATCTCGTCGAGCGATATCACGGCGGCGCTGGGCCAGGCCATTGCCATTGTGATCAGTGCCTTTCCGATCTTGGGGTTGGTGGATCGCCTGGTGGCGATCCCCATCGACATCGTCGGCAACATCGTGAACGCGGCGATGGCCACCCTGCACGCAGTACAGGTGCCGGTCGGGCTTGCCGCGCTCAGCTCCTTGCAGGCCGTCGTCGCCGAATTCGAGACGCTCGCCCGCAATTTCGTCGATGACCTGTCGGCCGGCGATATCACCGGTGCGCTGTTGGGGCTGTTCGGCGCACCGGCCGACCTCCTCAACGCCTATCTCAACAGCGAAGCCCCGGGCCTGGCCGGGCTTCTGGCGCCGTTCGAGGACGTGAACCAAACGGGTTTCGTCGATGCCCTGGTGAACTATCTGCCGCGCGCTGTCGCCGAGTCGATCGGTGCCACGTACTCGCCGATCGACGGTTCGCTGCCGCCGGACCTCGGCGACTTCGACCTGGGGGACTCGGGCGAGCCGGGCGCTCTGCTGGCGGACTTCTGAACCATTCGGCGTTCGCGCCGCCCGGAATGGCGAGCGCCTTGAGTGAGCGCAAGCCAAGTTAATCCGAAGAATTCATTGAGTTCGATCTGTGATCGTGTCGTGTTACCAGTGTGATTTCTGTTGCTCATTGTTACGGAAGTTGCCTGAACGTTGCGGGGGTCGTAACCGTAAGGAGTTTGGCCTGTGGTCGATGGGGCGACAGCTGAGCGTTTCCGGCGCCACTTCGGGTGGACCGTCACGACCAGGCTCACCACCCGCCGGTTGCGCTGGACAGCGGTCATCGCTGCGCTGTCGGTCCTTTCCGGAGGCGCCGGGGCCGCGGTGGGCTTTCCGGGAGTGGCGTCGGCAGCCGGTGCTCAGCCGCAGAACGTGGTGGCCGTGACCACTACCGCCACCCCGGTCAGCGCGGGACTGGTTGCCGTTCCGGCGAACCCGGCCACGCAGTTCGCCATCGTCACCCCACCCGCAAACGGCACGGCGACTGTCACCGGAGCCACGTTTACCTACACCCCGGCCAACGGCTTCGTCGGTACCGACGCCTTCAGCTACGCCACGACCGACGGTTCGGGGGTCTCGACGCCGGCCACCGTCGGCATCACGGTGATGTCGCCGTCTTCCGCGCCGCCGTCGCTGGCCACCGCCTGTACCGACCTAGGCCCGGCGTTCACCCCGGTGTGTACGGCGATCGGCGGCGTCACCGACCCGCTGGTGAACGCCTGCAGCACGGTCGGTTCCGTCGAGGCGTGCAGCTGGTTCGGCGGCAACAAGCACGGACTGATCAGCGCCTGCTTCGACGTCGCAACCGGGCAGCTGGCGGCAACCTGCAAGACCCTTGACGCGGCGGCACAGCTGGTAGCCAGCCAGTGCCGGGTGATCAATGGCCCGATCGACTATTGCGCCCTTCGCAACGGCAGCCCCATCGGCGAGCGGTCCGTACAGAACTACTTGGCCGGGCCGGTGCACAAGGCGCTGGCGCAGCAGTACCGGCTGAGCATGACTCTGCCGCTGGCCGAGGCCCAGCTACCTGCCACCCACAACTCGTTCAACTACACCAACGCCAATGTCCCGCCGACGTTGTCGGGTATGGATCCCGACCAGCTGTATTCGTTGGTCAACCAACTCGACTTGGACATGCGGTTCCTCGAGCTCGACCTGCACTGGTACCCCAGCCTGGGCGCCCCCGGCGGCTACGCACCGATCTTGTGCCACGGCTTCGACAACCACCTGGGCTGCACCTTCGAACGGCCCGCGACCGCGGGCTTGCAGGAGATACGGCGCTGGTTGGACGCCCACCCCGACCAGGTGATCGTCCTCTACATCGAGAATCGCCTCGACGACTCGGTCGACGACGTCACCAAGTCGCTGCCGGCCGGGGCCGCGGTCATCGAGAGCACGCTGGGCAATACCTCCGCGCGTGACCTGCTGTTCCGCCCGTCGCAGGTGCAGCCCGGCTCTTCCTGCGACACCCAGGCGATCCCGCGGGGCGTGAGCATGGCCCAGATCCTCGCGAGCGGCAAGCAGGTGCTGCTCTTCACCAACAGCGGTTGCGGTCAGAATGCGGCCTGGGACGCTCTCGGCTTCAACGACAGCAATGTGGCGGAGAAGGGGAGGCCGGTCACCGTCCAGTACCCCGACTGCTACTTCAGCAGAGCGCAGTACGAGAGCTCCTACACGCGGTTCTTCGACTCCAGCACGCTGGTCGACGTGCTCGCCGGCGGCGGCAATGCCCAGCCGATGACGTCCGCCGATATCCACGAGATGATGAAATGCGGTGCCAACGCGCCCGGCCCGAACTTCCTAGACCCACAAGCCGATCAGCTGGCGGGCTTCGCCTGGAGTTGGTCCTACGGTCAACCGCTGTCCAGCCCCACCCAACAGTGCGCCGTGCACAGCGGCGACGGTCGCTTCCAAGCCGAGGCCTGCGGCCAGTTCCTGCGCTACGCCTGCCAGGCCCCTGACGGCTGGCACATCAGTTCCGGCGCTGGCCAGTTCGCCGGCGGCGCCCTGGGGTGCATCGGTCAGGGTTCCTTCGCTGTACCCCGCACCGGGTATCAGAACGAACTGCTCAAGGCTGCCAAAGCCCAGGCCGGCGTCGACCGGGTCTGGCTGGCCTACACCGCCGGTAACGACGGCAACTGGGCCATGGGTGCGACGCCACCT
This sequence comes from Mycobacterium sp. SMC-15, assembly GCF_045310925.1. NCBI lineage: Bacteria > Bacillati > Actinomycetota > Actinomycetes > Mycobacteriales > Mycobacteriaceae > Mycobacterium > Mycobacterium sp. SMC-15. Next base: position 43,137 of record NZ_JBJIAJ010000007.1, read on the forward strand.
CCGGCCCCGTCGCCTCAACTGAGGCCGGCCACGCCGAGTCTGCCGCCGTACCAGGCGGAGCTGCCCGAGCTGCTGGGCCCGGTCACGGTGTCCTGAGGCCCTCCCCGGACCTATACACCGCAAATCGTGCCATTGACAAATGGCACGATCGCTGGTGTTGTGAGTGCCGTGACGGAACTCGATGGCTCGACCCTGCCGCCAGTACCCACCCGCGCATCGATGCGTGCGGTGGTTGCGGGCATGACCACGCGCTGGACATTGCACGTTCTCAACACCATGATTCCGATGAATCGTCCGGGTATCGCGTTCGCCCGCGGACTGATCGCCACCATCATGGGAACGCTCGGGTCCACTCCGGCCGGCACCAGGGTCATTCCGGTGCGCGAGGCAGGGGTTCGCGGCGAATGGGTGCTCGGGCCCGGCGTCGAGTTCGGCCGGCGGGCCGGTTATTACGTGCACGGCAGCGGATACGTGCTGTGCTCGACGCGAACCCACCGCAAGCTGGTCGCCAGGCTCTCGGAGGCAACCGGCCTGCCGATGTTCTCCGTGGACTATCGCTTGGCCCCGGAGAACCCGTTGCCTGCAGCGGCCGACGACGTCGAGGCCGGTTACCGGTGGTTGCTGGCCCAGGGGTACGTCGCGGCCGACATCGTGATCGGTGCGGACTCCGCGGGCGGCCACCTGACCTGCGACATGCTGCTCGCCCACGCCGACGAGCCGGCATTTCAGCCGGCTGGTGTGGTGCTGTTCTCGCCCTTGATCGACCTCACGCTGAAGCTGGCCGAGCAGCAGGAGAAGGTGCGGCGTGACCCCGCGGTGTCGGCGGCCTCGGCCCGTCGGCTGGTGGATCTCTACGTGCGGGGCCAAGACCCCCACAATGTGCGCCTTCGGCTCGATTTCAGCCGGGCGGATCGGCTGCCTCCGGTGTTCACCCAGGTGGGTGGCTTCGAGATCCTCAGCGCCGACTCGCGCTACCTGGACGCCGAGCTACGCCGAAACGGCGGAGCCTCCACCTTGGAGGTGTGGCCGGGCATGGTGCATGTCTTCCAGGCCCTGCCCCGGCTGGCCCCGGAGGCCAGTCCCGCGCTGCGTCGCGTGGCGGCCTTCATCGCCGGCGTCTATGCCGACCAGCGATCCGACGAACTTGGGGCGGCACGCTGATGCTCGGTCTCGACACGGTGCTGTCCCTGTTTCGCCATGATCGACGGACGGCCAACGCCAAGGCGGTGGTCACCGGCGCCGGCAGCGGAATCGGACGATCGTTCGCCCTGGAGCTGGCTCGTCGTGGCGGCGAGGTCATCTGTGCCGACATCAACGCAGAGCGGGCCGCCGAGACGGTGGCGCTGATCGAGCAGCTGCCGACCGGGACCGCCCATGCGGTGCAGTGCGATGTGTCCGACCGCGGCGCGATCGAGCAACTGGCCACGCGTGCACAGGAGATCTTCGGTGGCCCACCGACCCTGGTGATCAACAATGCCGGCGTCGGCATCGGCGGAAAATCGGTCGGCGACATCGGTTTCGAGGACTGGGACTGGGCGCTGGGGATCAACCTGTGGGGCGTGGTCAACGGCTGCGAGGTCTTCACTCCGCTGCTGCGGCAGGCCGGACGCGGCGGGATCATCAACGTGGCATCGGCGGCAGGGTTTGCCGCCGCACCGTCGATGGCCGCCTACAACGTGTCGAAGGCCGGCGTGATGTCGCTGTCGGAGACACTGGCGGCCGAACTGGACGGCACCGGCATCGCGGTCACGGTGCTGTGCCCGACCTTCGTGAAGACCAACGTCTTTCAAGACGGCCGGATCACACCGGCGTCGATGAACCTCAGTCAGCAGCTGGCCCACTGGACCGGACTGTCGGCGGACAATGTCGCGGCACGCACCTTGGACGCTCACGACAGTGGCCGGCTGTATGTGGTGCCGCAACTCGACGCCACGGTCATCTGGCACCTGAAGCGGCACTTCCCGGAACTGTACGTCCGAGGCACCGGGTTGCTCGCCCGGCTGCTTCCCCAGAACTGAATTCGTAATGACCGTCTTGTGAAAGGAAAAAACCGATCATGGCGATGAACCTCGACGACATGCTGCAGAAGATCAAGGACAAGCAGTGGGCCTTGGTCGACATCGACTGGGACGCCCCTGGGGCCGAGCTGATCGAGCCGGAGCTGTGGGCCAAGCTCAAGCCGTTCATGACCGACCTGATGTGGATCGAGAACGTCGGCGCCCGTGGGTTCGCGGCGCTAGCTAAGAAGGCCCCGACTCCGACCCTGAAGAGCATCTACGAGCACTTCCACGCCGAAGAGCAGAAACACGCCAATGCCGAGCTCGCGTTGATGCGACGGTGGGGAATGCTGGACGACGACGAAATTCCACCTCCGAGTGTCAATGTTCAGCTGGTGATCACCTGGCTGGACAAGTTCTCCGACAGCATGTCGCTGTCGATCCTGGGCACCGTCATCCCCATGCTGGAGGTGGCCCTGGACGGCGCGCTGATCAAGTTCATCACCGACGAGGTCAAAGACCCGGTGGCCCAAGAGGTCTTCAAGCGGATCAACTCCGACGAGTCGCGGCACCTGGCGGTCGATTTCGAGGTGATGGACATTCTGGGGCACGCCAGCATGCGGAAGCTGGCGGTCGAGTTGGTGGGCAGCTGGATGAATCCCGCGCTGCTGATCGGCACCTTGAGCTACTTCCCGCTGCTGAACAAGATGCGCGACAACATCGTGGCGATGGGCGTCAACGAAGAACGCCTCTACCAGGCGATGCGCCGCTTCCAAAGCGTCGGCGAACGAAGCTCTTTCGCCCGCCGAGTGCCGATGTACCAGTTCATCTCCTGGCACGGCAAGAAGGTGATCGACCGCAGCTCCAAGTACCACTGGCTGGCTGATTCCCTGGTCAAGATCACCGGAGTCATCCCGCCCTCATTGGTGCACAACACCCCAACTTGGTCGCAGGAACTGACCTACGAGCCGGTCGCGTAAGTAAGAGGAACGATCACTGTGACTATCTCAACAGCCATCATCGGCGCCGGCTTCGCCGGCATCGGTGCCGCCATCCGCCTCAAAGACCAGGGAATCACCGACTTCGCCCTCTTCGAACGGGGTACCCGGGTGGGCGGCACCTGGCGTGACAACACCTACCCGGGCGCGGCTTGCGACATCCCGTCGCGGCTTTACTCTTACAGCTTCGCGCCCAACCCGGACTGGTCGCACACCTACTCGGGCAGCTCCGAAATTCTCGGCTATATCGACAACATGGTCGAATCCTTCGGGATCGCGCCGTATATCCGGTTCGAGCACAACGTGTCCGGGATCAGCTACGACGCGGACGCCGGCGAATGGACCATCGACCTGGACGGCCGGGAAGCGGTGCGCGCCAAGTCCGTCATCGTCGCCTCGGGGCCGCTGGCGAATGCCAGCCTCCCGAACATTCCCGGCATCGAGGATTACGAGGGGCACAAGATCCACAGCGCCCGTTGGGATCACGACTACGACTTCACCGGCAAGAAGGTGGCCGTCGTCGGCACCGGTGCCAGCGGTGTGCAGATCATCCCCGAACTGGTCAAAGTGGCCGAGTCGGTCAAGGTGTTCCAGCGCACCCCGGGATGGGTGCTGCCGCGGCTCAACACGGCGACCGGCGGCTGGCTGAAGAAGATCTACAAGGATGTGCCGCTGGTCGAGAAGCTGATGCGGTCCGCCTGGTTCTGGGGCCATGAGTCGGTTGCGGTCGGTGTGGTGTGGGACAGCCCCTTCACCCGGCTGGTGGAGACCTTGAGCCTGGCGAATCTACGGGCGCAGGTGAAGGATCCGTGGTTGCGCCGACAGCTCACACCGGATTTCTCCGCCGGCTGCAAGCGACTGTTGATGACCAGTGACTACTATCCGGCGCTGCAGAAAGACAACTGCAAACTGGTGACCTGGCCCATCGCTCGGTTGTCACCCAAGGGCATTCGCACCGTCGAAGGCATCGAGCACCAGTTCGACGCCATCGTGTTCGCCACTGGCTTCGAGGTGTCCAAGGCCGGCACCCCGATCCCGATCACCGGAATCGACGGCCGCGACTTGGCATCGGAGTGGAGCAGGGGCGCCTACGCCTACCGCAGTGTGGCGGTATCGGGGTATCCGAATCTGTTCTTCACCTTCGGCCCGAACTCCGGACCTGGCCACAGCTCGGCTCTGGTCTACATGGAGGCTCAGATCGACTACATCGTCGGCGCGATCTCGAAACTGCTGCAGTACGAATGGAAGTCGATCGATGTACGGCCCGAGGTGCAGGATCGCTATAACCAGGACATCCAACGGCGCCTGAAGTCCACTACGTGGAACTCCGGATGCCAGAGCTGGTATCTGACCGAGGATGGCTTCAACGCCACCATGTTCCCTGGCTTCGCCACGCAATTCGTCAACCAACTCAAGACGCTGGAACTGGAAGACTTCAAGATCACCGCCGCGAAGACAAGCAGTGACCCGGTCCTGACTGCCTAGGATGTCATAGTGACCGAGTACCGGATCGACGATCTTGCGAGACAGGCGGGGACCACCACTCGCAACGTCCGGGTGTACCAGGAAAGCGGTCTGTTGCCCCGGCCCCAGCGCCGGGGCCGGGTCGCGATCTACACCGACCGGCACCTCAAGCAGCTACAGGCGATCATCCGTTTGCTCGGCGAGGGTTTCACGGTCAAACACATCCTGAAGTTCTTGACCGGGCTTCAGCGCGGCGATGCCTTGGTCGAGGTCTTGGACCTGGCTGATTTGGGCGAGTTGGTGACCGCACCGTGGTCACGTCCGCTGTCGCAGACCATGACGCGAGAACAGTTGGAGGAGCGGCTGGGCCCGCTGGACGCCCCCTTGCTGCGGCGCCTGACCACCAGTGGAGTCATCGAGCCGACCGACGTCGACAACGTCTACCGGGTCGCAGACACGAATCAGATCGATGACCTCGAGACGTTGATGTCGCGAGGGATGCCGTTGGCGACGATGCTGAAGACCGTGACCGCAGTCGACAAGAAGTTGGACGATGCGGCCGGACTCTTGACGCGCAGCGGACACGACGAGGTGGTTCGGCAGCGCGGCCGGGGGTGGCTGCCGGCCAGTGACGACGAACTCGCCTGGGCCGCGGACCTGGTCGACGCTATGCGCAGGGTGGCCAGGCGGTCGGCGCACGCCAGCTTGGACCGGGCATTCGATGCTGCGGTGCGCGCCGAGCTGCGGCAGTATCGGCAGGTAAGCGACGAGCGCGAAACTCGCCGGCAGGACAACGCATGACTCCGTAAGGGGAACACCGTGACCGATCGCTACGCCATCCCGTCCGTCGAGGTCCTGCGCGCCCGCGAGAGGCTGGTCCTCGACCATTTCCGGGACGAAGTACGTCAGGACTGGGACGACGTGCTGGCCACGTTCCCGCATCCCCACTACGAGATCATTCCGACCCTGACGGTGCATGACGGCGACGCCGAGGTGCGCGGTTACTACCGCGGTACCCGAGTGGCCTTCCCGGACCAAAACCACGAGATCATCGCGCTGCGCCACAGTGCCGACGCGGTGATCGTCGAGTTCTGGTTGACGGGAACACATCTGGGGCCCCTAGGCGCCGTGCCACCCACCGGATCACGGCACCGCACCCGGATGACCGCCTACTTCATCTTCGACGAGCGCGAGAACCTGGTGGTCGAGCGGATCTATTTCGACACGCTGTCCATGGTCAAACAACTGATCGGCGGTATCAACCTGCGTGATCCGCGCTCGTGGCCGCTGGCCGTCCGCGTCGTGCGAGGTCTGCTGCGCATATCGGGGGCGCCCGATCCCCGCCTGGTCCACACCCCGCCGGTAGAACTCTGAATCGCCCAGGCCTGGACCGCACGGGCCCCGCGGTCGCACAATGGACCGGTAGTGACCAGCCGATGTGACCCTCATCCCCACCAGGAGGTCCACGAAAAGCCATGTCCGACATCACCGAATTTCACCGAGCGCTGCTGGACCGCATTCTGGGCCAGGGCGGGACAGCGCCGCTGGGATTGCGCCGGGCCGCCTACGACAACGCCGGTCTCGAGGAACCGATCAGCACCTTGGTCGACAAGGTGGCCCTGCGCTCGTACAGCGTGGCCGACCAGGATATTGCCGCCGTCGGTGCCGCAGGCCTGAGCGAAGACCAGATCTTCGAGGTCGTCGTGTGCGCCGCGGTCGGCCAGGCGACCCGGCAGTACACCAGCGCGCTGGAGGCGCTCGCGGATGCGACCGAAGCCCGGGGGAAGCAATGAGACTGGCCGTCCTCGACCACGGCCACCGGCTACGCACCAAGGCCCTGTTGAGAATCATTCGCCTGGTGTCACGGCAGCCGGTGGTCGACGCCGTCAAACTCGCGTTCTATCGCCCGGAGTTCTACGGTGGCGGACCGCTGACCAACGAGGCGATGCGCGGGCCGTCGGCCTGGACCATCGGGGAGCGGGAGCTGATGGCCGCCTACCTCTCCAAGGTGAACGACTGCCCGTTCTGCGTCGCCGCGCACACGGCCACCTCCAATCTCTGCTATGCCGATGAGACCGCAGCCGCCACCCTCGCTGACCTGGACACCGCCCCGATCACCGAAGAGCTGCGGGCAACACTTCGCCTGCTGGGCCAGCTGTCGCGCCAGCAGCGCATCGATGCCGACGACGTGCGCGGCGTGCTGGCGACCGGCGTCACGCCTGAGCAGGTCAAGGACGCACTGGCGGTCGGTCTGGTCTTCGACATCACCAATCGGTTGGCCAACGCCTTCGACTTCGAGGTGGCCGGCCCGGCCGCCATGGAGGCCGGCGCACGTCATCTGGTGAAGCGTGGTTATGGCTAGCAACGGGGACTAAACTTCCTTATTCATGGCCATCCGGCGCGCGGTGCTCGTCATTGCTGATATCGGCGGCTACACCGCCTATATGAACTGGAACCGGACCCATCTGGTGCATGCCCAGATGGCAGTCGCCGCGCTGCTGGAATCGGTCATCGATGCCGCCAAGGGCATGAAGCTGGCGAAGCTCGAAGGTGACGCCGCCTTCTTCTGGGCGCCCGACGGTGACGCCCAGGTCTTGGTCAGCGAGCGGTTGTCGCGAATGCATCAGGCGTTCCTGAATCGACGGGCCCGGATCGAGAACGGGCGCAACTGTAACTGTGAAAGCTGCGAGCAGCTGATGAACCTCTCGCTGAAGTTCGTCGCGCATGAGGGCGAGGTCGCCGAGCAGAAGGTCAAGCGTCACACCGAACTTGCCGGCGTCGACGTCATCCTGGTGCACCGGATGCTCAAGAACCTGGTGCCGGTTCCCGAATACGTGTTGATGACCGATGCCATAGCGCAGCGGCTTGACGAGCCCGTTCGTGCTGTGTGCACGCCACTGGTGCACGACTTCGAAGGACTGGGCCAAACGGCAACGTACTACCTGGATCTCGCGAAGTCGGCGGTAGCGCCACCGCCCGACGCCATGGGATTTCGCGGCAGGATGAGGTTTCGGTGGAAGGCGCTGCCGTTCGTGGTCGGAGCCAAACAACCGTGCGAGGGATTTCGCGGACTGGGCCGCGGTACCCCCGAACTCTCCAAGGGCTGACGGCGGCGGTCAGCCCAGGGCCGGCTACAGCTTTCCGGCGACGAAGTCAGCCGCTTGGTCCACCATTCCTGCGGAGATATAGGCGCTGGCCAGGTGTTGCGGCCAGTTCGCTTCCCAGGTGTTCGGGTCGGCGGGGTTGCAGATGGGGTCGGCGCCATGGCACTGCTCGATGGTCCGATCGTTGTAGATCGGGTTGAAGTTCGTGATGGGTCCGACCCATTGACTGCCGTTGCCGAACAGCGCCACTGCGGCGATGTGCTCGTCGGCGCCCGGTGGCAGGGGATTGGTGAAGCCCAACGCCGAGAAGGGGACTGCCAGCACCACGTCGGTGACTGCCGCGCCCAGCGAGTAACCTCCCGGCACTATCCGGGTGTTCGGGCAGCCGTTGATCGTGTTCTGGATGTGGGCGCTCATGTCGTTGGCGCCCTTGTCGATCTCATTGTCGGCGGGGTAATTCACCGCATACAAACTGACGTACTTGGAGGTCTTGGAGCGCAGCGCGCTGACGAACGCGTTGCCGATCGCGCCGGCCCCGGGTGATTCCAGGCGCCCACGGGCGAACACCACTTCGACGTCGGGGCAGGCCGCGCTGGCCGGTGCCACAGCACCGGGCGTGCCGGCGGGAATCACGACGGGGGCGGTCAGCAAGACTGCTGCTAGCACAGTGCCTGAACTTGCGAGTCGCAGTCGGCGGGCCGATGAATCGCTCACGAAGTGGATAGTAGTGGTCGGCAGCCACCCTGTCGCCACGAGCCGGTGGGGCATGGACCCGCCCGGCCGCTACTCGGCGTCGGCCGGTCCCAGCAGGCGCACTTCCTCGAGGTCCATTTCGGCCTGCACCTCGCGTAACACGATGTCGTCGATCTGATTTCGGTCGCGCAGTTCGGTAACGGCACTGCGCTGGTGCTCGAGGACGCCCAGATGTACCCGGCGCACCATGTCGTCACGTTCGGCGGCCGCGTTGGGCTGATCGGACACCGCCACCAACTCGGCCTGATCCCGGTACTCCTTGAGCAGCCGACCCACCAGCTCCGGGCTGACGTCGAGTTCGTCGGCTACCCGCGGCAGTGCTTCCAGGGCGGCTTCGGCGGCCCGGGTACGCGCCAGGTGCAACTCCTCGGCGTGTGCCGCGTCCTCGGGCATCCGTGCCCATCGCACGACCGCGGGCAGGGTGCTTCCTTGGACCAGCACCGTCACCAGGATCACGAAGGTGACCACGTAGATGATCAGGTTGCGGTCCGGAAACGGGGTGCCCGCGTGGGTGGTCAACGGGACGGCCAGTGCCGCGGCCAGGGAGACCGCGCCGCGGAAGCCCGCCCAACTCGATACCGCGCGCTGGCGCCAGCCCACCCGACGGGTGCGCTGCACGGCACGCCGGTCCAAGGTGCGCAGGAGCACGGTGGTGATCTCCGACCAGGCGATTCGGGTCACGATGACGACACCGGTGACAGCGAGGGCCAGCATCGTGGCGTGACCGACGCCGTCGCCGACATTCTCGATCCCGTGCACCGCCCCGGGGATCTGGACGCCGACGAACACCCACAGCGAGCCGTTGATCAAAAACGTCGCCATGTCCCAGAACGCGAACGCCTGCAGCCGCGAACGCGCCCCGATCACCCGCGGGCCGACGTAGGACAGCACCAGTGCGGACACCAGCACCGCGACGACGCCGCTGCAGTGAAACGTCTGAGCCAGCAGGAACGCCGCGAAAGGCGTCAAGATGCTCAGGGCGCCTTCTTCCAGTGGCGCGTCGATGCGGCGGCGCAGCAGCGTGACCGCGGCACCCACCAGCAGACCGGCCGCGATACCGCCGAGGTACGAGCCGACGAATCGGCCCACCAGGTCGATGGGGCCGATCGCGGGGCTGCCGGTGGCGACGGCGACCGTCACCGCGAACAGCACCAGCGCGGTGCCGTCGTTGATGATGCTTTCGGCGCGAAGCACGGTCAGCGGCCGGCGCGGCAATTTCTTCGCCAGGCCGGCCACGGCGGCGGCGTCGGTGGGCGACAGCACGGCACCCAGAACCGACGCCGCATGTGGCTCCATGCCCAGCGATCGGGCCGTCCAGGACACCGCCACCGCGGTGGCAATCACCAAGCCGACGCTGACGAGCACGATTACGCGCAGGTTCGCCCGGATCTCCCGGAAGCTGGTGTTCATGCTCTCCCAGTACAGGATTGCCGGCAGGAACAGCAGCAGCACGATCTCCCCGTCGAGCTGGGTTTCGCCGAAGCGGGGTATCAGACCCAGCATGCCGCCGAGAACGATGAGCAACACCGGGGGACCGACGCGATAGCGCTTCCCCAGGATGGTGCCGCCGACCACGGTGGCGACGAGGGTGACAACAACGACGAGGCCAAACACCATCACATCCTGCCGCTGTGGCCGGATTCCCGCAGCGTTAGCCGAGCCGTGACTGCTCGAGATATGCCGCCAGCGCATTGGTCAGTCCGCGGCGGGCCTCGTCGAGGTCGGCGTAGGAGCCCAGCTGGCGCTCGGAGACCAGCCCGCGCATCGCACCGGGGATGAGGGCGGCTACCTCACGCACTCGCTGGGGGTCGACGCCGAGATCGGCGAAGGCCGCATGGCACGTCGTCAGCCAACTCTTGCCCCAGGAGTACAACTCGGCTGCGGTGCGCGGATACATCCGTTCCAATTCGAGGTGGTCGCGGGGGAGTGCGGCCCGCAGATTCTCGATCGCCCGCGAATCCTGGGAGGCCAGCCCGTCATAGAGGGTGTCGATGATCGCCGCGACTCGATCCCGCAGCGGCGCATCCGGTTTCACCCCGGCGAATGCCGACATCGCGGCATCGCGGCGTTCGGCCGTGCGGTGCAGGACCGCCGCCCAGAACCCGTCGACGTCGCCGAACTGATACTGCACCGCACCCCAGGTGGCACCGCTCTCCTTCGCGATCCGGCTGGCCGACACCGCGCCGGGGTCGCCGGTGGCCAGCGAGCGCACCGCGGCGTCCAGCATCGCCTCGCGGGTGGCCTGCCCACGCTTGTTGCTGCGCCGCGGCGCCGGTTGTGTCATCCCACGGATCCTAACAACATTTCCATAGTGCCCACTATGATTCTGTCGCGGAGCGAACTATGCTGCGGAAGTCGGGCCCGGTCGGAGACCACAGAGAGGACACGTTGACATGGCCAAACCGCCCTTGTCGATGAACCCGACAGGCTGGTTTCAAGTGGCTTGGTCCGACGAGATCGGCGTCGGCGATGTCCACACCATGAAGTACTTCGGCCGGGAGATGGTGGCCTGGCGTGCCGAGTCCGGTCAGCTCACCGTGATGAACGCGTACTGCGAACACCTGGGCGCACATCTGGGCTACGGCGGCACCGTGCACGGCGAGGTGCTGCAGTGCCCGTTCCACGGCTGGCAGTGGAATTCCCAGGGCCGCAACGTCTGTATCCCATACCAGGACAAGCCCAACCGCGGCCGGCGTATCACCACCTATCCGGTTGTCGAGCGCAACGAGTCGGTCTACATCTGGAATGACGCGCACGGCCGTGCGCCGTACTTCGACCCGCCCGATGTGTTCGCCAGCTTCGACGATCGCAGCGCCGCCGACTACTACCCGCAGCAACGGCTGTACCGGCAAAGCCTGGAGATGCACCCGCAGTACGTGCTGGAGAACGGTGTGGACTTCGCCCACTTCAAGTACGTGCACCGCACCCCGATCGTGCCGGTCTTCACCCGCCACGATTTCGCCGAACCGGTGTCCTACGTGGACTTCACCATCACTTTCGAGGGCGACGATGGTCAGAAGATCGAGGACGTCAACAGCGGCGTGGAAGCCATCAACGGCGGCTTGGGCATCGCGGTGACCAAGAGCTGGGGCATGATCGACAACCGGACCATCTCGGCGATCACGCCGGTGGACGAATCCACCTCCGACGTTCGCTTCATGGTCTATATCGGCAGGTCACAGCCCGGCGATTCAGCGAGGCTCGACGGAGGAGAGGCGAAGCTGGGATCGCCGCATAAGCCCGGAGATCCTGATCGCGCCGAGGCCCGCGCAGCCGATTTCGGGCGCGAAGTCATCCGCCAATTCGAGCAAGACATCCACATCTGGTCGCATCAGCGCTATTCGGATCCGCCGGCCCTGGCGACCGCGGAGTTTGAGGGCTTCACTGCAATTCGCCAGTGGGCCAAGCAGTTCTATCCCGATGGCATCGGCGGCAGTGCTGCCGAGGTCCACGCGCAGAAGGGTTTCACCGCATGAACGCAGCCGCCGCACCCATCCGTGTTTTCCAGGTCGCCACCGGCAACGTCGGGACCGAGATGATCCGACGGTTCGCCGCGCGCGACGACCTCGAACTGGTAGGGGTGCACTGCTATTCGCCGGACAAGGTTGGTAAGGACACCGGTGAGCTGGCCGGGATCGCGCCCAACGGGGTCATCGCGACCGGCAGTGTCGAGGAGATCATCGCCGCCAAGCCCGACGTCCTGACTTTTCATGGGGTGTTTCCCGACGAGGACCTCTACGTCAAGGTCCTGGAAGCGGGCATCAACATCGTGACCACCGCCGACTGGATCACCGGCTGGCATCGCGACCGCAATCATCCGCACCCGTCGGGCAAGCCGGTGACGCAGCTGCTGGCCGAGGCCGCCGAGCTGGGTGGCGCGAGTTTCTACGGCACCGGAATGAACCCGGGGCTCAATCAGATTCTCGGCGTGGTGTGTTCGGCTGATGTCGCCGAGATCGAGAACATCACCACCATCGAGTCGGTGGACGTGTCGTGTCACCACTCCAAGGACACCTGGATCGAGGTGGGCTACGGCCAGCCGGCCGATGATCCAGAGATCCCGGCCAAGTTGGAGAAATTCACCCGCGTCTTTGCCGACAGCGTGCTGATGATGGCCGACTGTTTCGATCTGACCCTCGACGAGGTGACCTTCGATTACGAGCTGGGGGTGTGCACCAGGGATGTCGACCTGGGTTGGTACACCCTGCCGAAGGGCTCGTTGGGCGGCAACTACATCAAGTACCAGGGCATGGTGGACGGTGTGCCGCGCGTCGAGACGCATCTGGAGTGGCAGATGACGCCGTTCACCGAGCCGAACTGGAATATCAAGGGCTGCTACATCACCCGGGTCACCGGCGATCCGTGCGTCTACAACAAGCACATGATCTTCCCCAAACCCGGGGTCGACCTGTCCAACCCGGACAACTTCGCCTCGATCGGCATGACCGTGACCGGGCTGCCCGCACTCAACGCGATCAAGTCGGTGGTGGCGGCGCCGCCCGGCCTGCTGACCAGCGCCGACCTGCCGCTGCGCGGATTCGCCGGGCGCTTCCGCAAGTGACCGAGGCCGGCAGGGTCGTCGCACTGGCGCGCGGCATGCGCGAGCTGGTGGCGGCCGAAGCCGCCGCGTCCGAGCAGCGCCGCACGCTGACCGGCCCCATCGTCGACGAGATGTGGCGCAGCGGCCTGATGACGTCGTTCAATCCATCGGCTGCCGGCGGCGTCGGGCCGTCGTTCGCCGAGATGATCGAGACGTGGATCGAAATGGCCTGGCAGGACGGCTCGTTCGGCTGGGTCGGTATCGCCAACATGCCCTCGTCGTTTGCCGCCGCCGCCTACTTGCCCGACGACGGGTTCGCAGAGGTGTTCACCTGCCACGACCATCGCGTCACGCTGGGCGGCCAATACTTCCCCAATGGGCAGGGCGTGGCGGTCGACGGCGGCTACCGGCTGAGCGGAGCGTGGAGCTTCGGCTCGGGCATCGGCCACTCCCAGTACGTCGCCGCGGGATTCTTCCCGATGGACGACGGCGAGATGCGCTGGGTCAGCGACGGGATACCCGACATGCAGGTCGCGGTGCTCCCGCGTGAGCAGGTCTCATTCAACGACGGCTGGCATGTCCAGGGGCTCAAGGGAACCGGCTCCTACGACTACAGTGCCAACGACGTGTTCGTGCCACAGAGCCGGACCTTTCCGCTGTTCTGCCGTACGCCCCGCCGGGGTAGCACACCGGCGTGCCGGATGGGCTTGATGCCGGTGACCGCGGCAGGGCACGCGTCCTGGGCGCTCGGTGTCGCCAAAAGCATGCTGGACGACGTCACCGAACTTGCCGCCACCAAATACCGCATGAGCGACATGGCGGCATTGGCCAGCCGCCCGACATTCCAGAAGGATCTGGCTCACCATGTCGCCGCGTGGCGAGCCGCTCGTCTGCTGGTGCTCGATGCCTTCACCACAGCCGAAACCGCCGTCGCGGCAGGGGAAGACCTGACGCCGGGACTGCGTGCCGACATGCGAGTGGCGGCCGTCTACGCCACCGATACCGCCAGAAACTGCGCCGAATGGGCACATCTGGCGGCCGGGACAACAGCGATCCGCGAAGGCAGCCGCCTCGAACGAGCATTCCGCGACATCTATACCGGAACCCAGCACGCCTTCATCAGTGAGAAGGTCGCCATCGACGCGGCCCAGATCTGGCTCGGACTGATCGACGACCAGTTCGGGCTCTGAGCAGCCGCTGAATCAGGGAGCTTCGGCGGGCAGCGGCGTGCCGGAGCTGCCCTCGGGCAGCGGGGTTCCGGAGCTGCCGGTCGGCGGAGCTGACGGCGCGGGGTGCGCGGGCCGCGCCGCGGGGGGTCGAGCCGGCGCAGCAGGCGCCCGGTTGCTGCCGCCGCTCGCCGGGACCTGGGACCCGCCGGCGGGGGCTTGCGGCTGAGCCGGTGCCTGCGGAGCCGGGGCCACCCATCGGATCAGGTCCGCGCCGCCGGTCTGGTACACCATGCTGTTCGGGGCATCGCCGGTGACGTCGAAGTAGACCTTGCCGCTGGTCTTTTGGCCTTGGGTGAGACCGGTCGGCACGATGCCCTGGGGCGTGGGCACGGTGAACAGGGACTGGTAGTTCTGGCCGCTGGCCGAACGGGCACTGAGGTTGGCGACGATCGGGAAAACGGTGCCCTGGATCGCCTCGTCGGTGGCGGTGGCCTCCCACAGGGTGCCGCGTGGCTGGTAGGGGATGGCGTCCGAGCTGGGGCGCAGATCGGTGATGGTCCAGCCGTGCACGCCGGGGCCTTCGGGCAAGGTGCCCTGGGTGCCGATCGGTTGGGTGGCCGGGGCGGGAACTGGGGCCGGGTCAGGGTCCGCGCCGGCGATCCCGGTGCTGAGGGCGCCCGCGGCGGCCAGTGCTCCCGCGACCAGTGCGGTCGAGATGGACTTCATGGGACTGTCTCCTCAAATCGGCTGCATGCCGACGACATTGGTACTCAAGTACTTCCATCGTAGCGGGCCGGGTACCACGCTACCCAGGAACGAGTCCGGCCCGACCTCGCGGTAGCAGAGGCCGGGCCGGACTGGCGATGAACTTCGGTCAGTTCGACGTGGTCGAGGTGCTCGCGCCGCTGGCGGCGGGGGTACCGGGGGTGCCGGCCGGAAGCGGCGTGCCCTGGTTTCCGGCGGCAGCCGACGTGGTGCCTTCCGAACCGGTGCCCGCCGTGCCCGTCGTACCGGTCGCTTCCGTTGTCGACGCGCCCGGCGCCTCCGCGGGAAGCGGCGTACCCGAGCTGCCGGCGGCAGCCGATGCCTCGGACTGGGTCGGCGTACCCGGGGTCTGTTGCGAGGACGGCGCCGGGCCGCCGGCCGGAGTCGACGCTTCCGCGCTGCCCGCGCCGGCCTGGGTCTGCGAACCCGACGTGCCCGTGGCGCCCGGAACCTCCGAACCGGTGGCAGCGGCCGGAGTGCCGCCGGCCTCGGCCGGCAACGGGGTGCCCTGACTGCTCGCGGGCAGCGGGGTGCCCTGGCTACCGGCGGCAGCCGGCGTGGTCTCGGTAGCGGCCGGGGCGCCCTGGGCGCCCGGCTGGGCAGGCTTGGTGCCGGTGGCCGCCGGACCGGAGGCCCGCTGCGAACCGGTGGCCGCCGGACCCGACGAACCGCCGGCCGGCGTGGTCGGCGCGGCGGGGGTCCAGACCAGCAGATCCTGACCGGCGCCCTGGTAGACCGCGCTGTTGGGCACGTCGCCGGTGACGTCGAAGTAGACCTTGCCGCTGGTCTTCTGGCCCTGAGCCAGGTTGGCCGGGTTCACGCCCTGCGCGCTGGCCACGGTGAACAGGGCCGGGTAGGTCTGACCGCTTGCTGAGCGCGCGCCGAGGTTGGCGATCACCGGGGTGACGTTGCCCTGGATGGCCACGTCGGTGGCGGTGGCCTCCCACAGGGTGCCGCGCGGCTGGTAGGGGATGGCGTCGGAGCTGGGGCGCAGGTCACTGACGGTCCAGCCCTGGATGACACCGCCGTTCTCCACGGTGCCCTGGGTGCCGATCGGGTGGGTCGAGGGTGCGGCGTCGCCGGCGTCCGCACTGGCGGTCGCGGCGGTGACGGCTCCGGCTGCGGCCAACGCGCCCGCGGCTGCCACGGCAGTTGTGAAGAACTTCATTATGGGCTGACTCCTCGGTTCGACTGATCTCGAAGGTGATGCAGTGACTCCAGGAGGAAAAGCCTAACGGATTTGACAGCTGCGTTTGTTCGGCTCTCAAGGATCGATGCTCAGGAGTGCGAACTCCACCACGCGTAGAACTGCTCCAGTGTGGGTGTGCTGCGCTCGGTCCGCAGGGAGCCGATCACCAGGTTGGCGTCGTTGGTCCACACCAGCACGGGTGACCCCTGTCGGGTGCCGCACAGCAGCGTTCCGGCCGTTTTGTCCGGGCTGGCGGTGCGGTGCCAGGCGCCCGGCGACTGGATTCGGCCCGGACAGTTGACCACGGTGGTGGCCTGCACCGTGTTGTCGAAGCTCTGGCGCAGCGAGCTGGCATCGGAGAACAGTGCGTAGGTCGCCGTGGGCGGGCCGTCGACGTCGGTGTTGCGGCCGCACGTCACCTCGGCGATCGCCCCGCCCGACGGTGTGGTCGATGTGCAGGTGTCCTGCGGGTAGCCCGAGGGCAGCAGCTTGAACAGACGGGCCTGCGCCTCGGCCGACGACACGGTCGTGGTGGGCTGCGTCGCCCCCGCGGCGGACCGCGAGGTGTCGGTGTCGCCGGCCAGGTCGTCGGAACCCGATCGGTTCGTCATCCAGACGATCAACCCGACGACGATGACCAGCGCCGCTCCGATCCGCAGCAGCAGCTTGCGCTTGGCGGGATCGTTATACGGGCGTAGTCGGCGTGTCGAACTGAACCAGTCGTCGGCGGCCGTCGAAACCCGGGACTGACCCGGCTGCTCGGTCGGGCGGGCGGCGGTCACGGGCGCGGGAATCGGGTCGGGCTGGGCCGGCGGGGCGGCCGGTCGGCTCGGTTGCGGCTCGGGCACCGGCGGCGCCTCGTGCACCGGGGCTGGTGGAACCTCGGCCGCCGCGGCCGGCTCGGAAGGCGGCACCTCGGTCGGCACCCCCGGCGGTGTGCTTTGTTGTGACTGCTCGATCAACGGCGGGGTGGACTGCTGGCTGGTCTCATAGATCTGCAGGGTCCGGTGCTGATCGGGCGCGCTGAGCGCCTGATAGGCCGCGGTTGCGAGCTCCGCGGCGCTGGCATAACGCTCGTGGGGGTCCTTGGCCATACCTTTGGCGACTACTTCGTCCAAGGCGGCGGGGATGGTCGCCCCGGCGTAGCTGGGCCGCGGAATCGGTTTGGTTTGATGTGCATTGGCCAGCATCTTGAGGCTGTCGGCCCGGTATGGCGGCGATCCTGTCACGCACTGATAGAGCACGCATGCCAGCGCATAGACGTCGACAGCCGGTCCGAAGTCACTGCCGGAGAACAACTCCGGTGCCGCGTACTTCCAGCGGGCACCCGCATTCTCGGCGTCGGCCGCGTCGGCTCCGGGAGCGCCGGCCAACCCGAAATCCACCAGATAGACGAAGTCATCACTGGTCAGCAGAATGTTGCGCGGCTTGACACCGCGGTGGATCACCCCGACGCTGTGCGCGGCGTCCAGGGCCGACGCTGCCTGCCACACGACGTTCACCGCACGCGACGGGGGTAGTGCGCCGTGGCGCTTCAACAGTGCGGCCAGATCGGCACCGGCTACCAGAGGCATATCGATGAACACTTGGCCGTCGAGCTCGCCGTAGTCGCGAACCGGGACCACATGAGGCTCCTGCACCCGCCCAACGACCAGCGCCTCACGCTGCAGCCACTCGCGAAAAGCCGGATTCCCGCCTAACGCCGGCGCCAGCAGTTTGAGCGCGGCGGTGCGGTCCTTATGGGTGTCGACCGCCTCGTAGACCTCGCCGGTGGTGCCGCGCCCCAGCAGCCGTTTGAGGAGATAGCGCCCCACCCGTGACCCAGCCCGCGAACCCGACGCGGTCTCGCTCATCACCGACTCCTCACGGAAACCCATGAACCCCGGTCACCGAACTGCGTGCCCGACGACATTGCCGCTAATGATTTCATCACTGAACCGCGCCGCTATCAGCCGGTAGCGTTAACATCGCTGGATTCATGCGGCGGCTTGCCAGGTAGGTGGCTGGTCAGCGGCCGGTGAGGTTGCTGATCGTCATGATCTCCAGATTCCGGTACGCGCGACCGGTGGGCTGCACCAGATCGTGGAACCAGGTCTGCGGCTCGGCGGTGTAGGGGTTGTCCCAGGAGTCCCACGGCAGGTAGGTCTGGGTTCGCCCGGCGACGAAGCCCCAGTTGTAGGCGCCCACATTGTGGCGCTTCATGATCGGCAGAATCCCGTCGATGGTGTTGCCGCGGGTACGAGCCAGATATTCGGTGCACATCATCGGCCGGCCCAGGGGCGCCAGTTCGGCGATGCGCTCACTGAACGTCGCCGGCTTGTCGTAGGAGTGGAACGTGATGACGTCGGAGCTGCCCAGTTGGGTGTTGACGATCGTGCTGCCCTGACGCGAGCCCTCCCAGATCCCACTGGTCAACGGCTGACGGGCATCGACCGACCGGGCCCAATTGAACACCTGGGGCAGCAGGTCACTGATGTAATCCAGCTTGTCCGACCGTTCGACGGCGCTGTATTCGCGGGCCATGTTGTCCGGCTCGTTCCACAGGTCCCAGGCCAGGATCCGTTCGTCGTACCGGAACTGGGTCATCACACCGGTGACGTAGTCATGCAGGGTGCGGTAGTAGCTGCGGTCCCCGAGCCGGTCGGCGCCGGGGCTCTGCACCCATCGTGAATTGTGGATGCCGACTCGCGGTGCCGGCTGTGGTCCCGCCTTGGGGTGCGGGTCCCAGCAGGAATCGAACAGTACGAACATCGGCTTGATGCGGTGGCGCGCGGCGACGGCCACGAACTGGCCCAGCCGGTACTGGAAGCCCCGCTGATCGGCGGCCCACAGCTGGTCGTGCAGGAACACCCGCACGGTGTTGAAGCCTGCCGATCGGGCCCAGCCCAACTCGGAGTCGATCCGCCGCAGATCGAAGGTGCCCGGCTGAAACATCTCGAGCTGGTTGACCGCGGTGGAGGTGATGTAGTTGGAGCCGACCGGCCAACCCTGCGCCTGATACCAGCGGTTCACCCGGTCGATCGACCAGCGGCCGGGGTCCGCGCCGGCGAGTGGGAGCCGGCTCAACGTGGGACCCGCCGCCAGCAGAAGGGGGAGCCCCAGTGCCGTTCGACGCTTCACGAAGTGACCATAGCCTCCGGACCCGTTACCGGGCGTTCGAACGCGCCGCCTGTCGGCGAGCAAATCGGGCGGTGGCAACTGAGGTGACCGCGGCCACCTAAACTGGCCGACTATGTCGCAGCACCTGCAGGACAAAGTCGTCGTCATCACCGGTGCCGGCGGTGGTTTCGGCAAACTGATCGCCGAGAAGTGCGCCGCCGCCGGAGCCCGCGTTGTCGGCGTCGACATCGGTGCCGAGAACCTCGCGGCGGTCTTCGACGGGATCCGCGACGCTGGGCTGTCCGGCACCTATCAGGTGGCCGACGTCACCGACATCGATCAGATGAAGGCCGCCGTGCAGCACGCGGTGCAGACCTTCGGCGCGGTGGACGTCATCGTCAACAACGCCGGTGTGATGCCGCTGGCCTATTTCGCCGATCACGAGAAGGCCTGGCAGCAGTGGCACCGGGCGATCGACATCAACATCAAGGGTGTGGTGAACGGCATTTCGGCCGTCTACGACCAGATGATCGCCCAAGGCCGCGGGCACGTCGTCAACATCTCGTCGATCTACGGCAACGCCGGTGTGGCCGGCTCGGGGGTCTACAGCGCGACCAAGGCCGCGGTCGCCGTCCTCTCGGACTCGCTGCGCAGCGAGGCGAAGGGAAAGATCAAGGTCACCACGGTCAAGCCGACCGGCGTTCTGGGCACCAACCTCGGCAGAGGCGTGGTCAACGGCGCCGCGATCATGGGGATCGTCGGAAGTCGCGGTGAGAGCTACATGCGGTCGGTCACCGCGTTCGCCGAGGGCACCCTGGAACCCGAGCAGACCGACGTCGACTCGGTGAAGTACTGGCTGATCACCCCCGAAGACCTCGCCGAGGCGGTGGTGCACGTCATCGACCAGCCCTGGGGCATCAGTATCAGTGACATCACCGTGCGAGCGAGCGGCGAAGACTATATCTACTGATATCGAACGAAGTCGACTGATCGGGGGCGGTAAGCGAGATGTCTTCCGACACCGACTGGAATTCACCGGCTTACACCGCCGCTGAAGCCGCTCGCTATCACGCGGTCGGCTGGTGGTCGCAGGCCACGCTCTCCGATGCGGTGCGCCGCAACGCCCAGCAATTCCCCGCCCGGGACGCCTACGTGGATTATCTCGGTGCGGGCATGACCTGGCAGGAATTCGACACCGCGGCGCAGGAGTTGGCGGCACGTTTGGCAGGTACCGGTGTACGCCCCGGAGACCGGATCGCGGTGTGGCATCGCGATTCCGCGGCGATCCATGTGCTGTTCGTGGCGATCGAGCGCTGCGGGGCGATCGTGGTCGGAATCGGTGCACGGGCTGGACTGCGTGAGGTGGCCGCGATCCTGGCCGCATCGCAGGCCCAGCTGCTGATCACCGACGAGCAGCGGCACGCCGCGGCCGGCGGTCTCGAGATCGAGACGCGCAGTATCGATGAGCTGCGGGTGGCCACCGAAATCGGTGTACCTGGACCGCAACTCGGCCCCGATGATGTCTTTCTGATCAACTCCACCTCCGGTACCACCGGGCTGCCCAAGTGCGTGGTGCACACCCAGAATCGCTGGCATTACTTTCACCAGCTGGCCGTCGCCAACGGGCAGCTGAGCTCCGACGACGTCTTCCTGCCGATCATTCCCACTCCGTTCGGCTTCGGTCTCTGGACCAGCCATACCAGCCCGATCCACCTCGGCACCACGGCGATCCTGCTGGACCGCTTCACTGCGGCCGCGACATGCGCTGCGATAGCGCGGCACCGGGTCACCGTATTGTGCTGTGTCAGCACTCAATTGACCATGATGATGGCAGATGCTGCCAGCCGCGAGTTCGATTTGAGTTCCTTGCGGGTGGTTTTCACCGGCGGGGAGGCGTTGCCCTACCGGCCGGCCGCGGAGTTCGAGGAGCTCACCGGAGCCAAGATCCTGCAGTTCTACGGCTCCAACGAAACCGGGGTGCTCAGCGCCACCACGCTCGACGACTCGTTGGAGCGTCGGCTGCGGACCGGCGGGCGAATCGTCCCGGAGATGGCGGTCCGGCTCTTCGGTGGCGAGCACGGCAACACCGACGTGACCGACACCGGCCGGGGGCAGCCCGCCTGCCGAGGGCCGGCCACCAGCCTCGGCTACCTCAACGGGGTCGATCACGACAAGCTGTTCACCGTCGACGGCTGGATGCGAATGGGGGACATCTGCGAGATCGACGCCGACGGCTACCTGAGCGTCACCGGCCGGACGTCGGATTTCATTCTGCGCGGCGGCAAGAACATCAGCGCCGCCCAGGTTGAAGACGCGGTGATGACCCATCCGGCGATCGCGGTGGCGGCCGCGGTGCCGATGCGCGACGAGGTGTTCGGTGAGAAGGTCTGCGTCTACGTTGAACTCGCCGATGCGGCACGCGCGGGGACACGCACCCTTGAGTTGGCCGAACTCGTCGAGCACCTACTGGCGCTCGAGGTGTCCAAAGAGCTGTTGCCGGAACGTCTTGTCGTGATCGACGAGTTGCCGCGCTCATCCGGCGGCAAGATCGCCAAGGGAAAGTTACGCGAGATCAGTGGCTATTCGTAGCCCTCGTAGACCTGTGATGGGCCGTCGGCCGTGATGCGATAGCCGACTGTTGCTACGTGCACATCTCCGACCGGATCGAGTTCTCGGTAGCCGCCGAACAGTTCGATGTCGTTGTCGCGCAGGCCGACCCGGAATCCTCCCCACAGGTAGGGCACCGGGAACCACAGTTGCCGTCCGGGCAGCTCATGCAGCACTTCGACCGGGGGATAGCGCAGCATCTGGCGCAGGTCACCACCCCGGAACAGGTGTTGGATCAGGTCGTCGATCACGGCGGTGAGCTGGAAGTTGAGCGCGTCAACCCGGCCTCGGTCCAGCGGCGCCGGCGGAGGTCTCAGCACTTCCAGCAGTTCGGGGGGCCGTTGGTGTTCGACGGCGAGGTCATAGGCGGTGCGGCCGGCGGCGTCTGGTTGTGAGCGCAGTGCGCCCTGCTCGATCAGCCAGGACGCGATGTCTGCAGACGCGCCGTGCCAGCCGGCCTGATGCAGCACGGTCAGCCAGGTCTTGCCCCCGGGCCGCCAGGCCTTTACATCGACTACGTGATCGCCGCGGTCGAGTTCACGGATCACCGTGCTCCACTTGCCGCGCTTGGCCACGTCGGCCAGATACAACGCGGCCTGCGCCTGCCGGTTGCCGAGCAGCGAACGGTCCATCACCCCCGGCCACAGCGGGGCGTTGTTACGGATCTCGGCGTAGGTGCTCACGGTGTCATCTTCTCGCGGTTCGGGCCGCGATACCTGAGCTCGCGGCTATGGATCTGGTCGGCATCCAGGTAGCACGGCGGGTGTACGCCGTGCCGCCCCCAGGAATCGTCAGCGGCGTTCGGTAGGGTCCGTCGGCGTGACCGCGAACGTGACCCTCAAACCGGTGAATGCCCGCCTAGCCGACGAACTGGAAGTAGCCGAACGACAGGTCGCGGCCGCCGTCGCGCTGCTCGACGAGGGGGCGACGGTGCCGTTCATCGCCCGCTACCGCAAAGAGGTCACCGGCAGCCTCGATGACGGCCAGCTGCGCACCCTGGAAGAGCGGCTGCGCTACCTGCGCGAGCTCGACGACCGGCGGGCCGCGGTGCTGTCCTCGATCGAGGAACAGGGCAAGCTCACCGACGAGCTCAAGGCCGTGCTGCTGTCGGCCGACACCAAGGCCCGCGTCGAGGACATCTACCTGCCCTACAAGCCCAAGCGCCGCACCAAGGCGCAGATCGCGCGCGAGGCGGGCCTGGAGCCGCTGGCTGACCGGCTGCTGGCTGACCCCGCACTGGACCCGGGGCAGCTCGCGTCGGAGTACACCGGTGAGGAGGTCGCCGACGCGGCGGCCGCGCTGGAGGGTGCCCGCGCGATTCTGGTCGAACGTGCCGCCGAGGACGCCGAGCTGGTGGGTGCGGTCCGGGAGAAGTTCTGGTCGGCGGGCTCGCTGCGGACTATGCCTCGCTCTGAAGATGCCGCGAAAAGTGCTGCGGCACAAAAATTCCGGGACTACTTCGAGTTCAGCGAAGCACTGGAGACCATGCCGTCGCACCGGGTGCTGGCCGTGTTGCGCGGTGAGAAGGAGGACGCCCTGGCGCTGGCCTTCGACGGCGGCGACAACGAGCCCTACCAGGCGATGGTCGCCAGGTCTCTCGGTGTGGACATGACCGCACCGGGTCAGGCCACGCCCTGGCTGGCCGACACCGTGCGGTGGGCATGGGACACCAGGCTGGCGTTCTCGGCAGCAGTCGACGCCCGGATGCGCTTGCGTCAGCGTGCAGAGCAGGACGCGGTCGCGGTGTTCGCCAAGAACCTCAAAGACCTGCTGTTGGCGGCGCCGGCGGGCAACCGCACTACACTCGGCCTCGACCCGGGCTTTCGCACCGGGGTGAAGGTCGCCGTCGTCGACGGCACCGGCAAGGTCGTCGACACCTGCGCGATCTTCCCGCACCAACCGCAAAAGCAGTGGGACCAGGCCAAGGCGGCGCTGGCCGCACTGGTCGCCCGCCACGGGGTGGACTTGATCGCCGTCGGCAATGGCACCGCGTCGCGGGAGACCGATGCCCTGGCCGCCGAGTTGATCGCCGACCTCAAGAGCGTCGGCGCTCCCGCACCGACCAAGGCGATGGTCAGCGAGGCCGGCGCGTCGGTGTACTCGGCGTCGGCCTACGCCGCGCACGAGCTTCCCGATCTGGACGTCACGCTGCGCGGGGCGGTGTCGATCGCACGGCGGCTGCAGGATCCCCTGGCCGAGCTGGTCAAGATCGAACCGAAGTCCATCGGCGTCGGCCAGTACCAGCACGACGTGACACCGGGAACCCTGGCGCGCAGCCTCGACGCGGTGGTCGAAGACGCGGTGAACGCCGTGGGCGTCGACCTCAACACCGCCTCGGCGCCGCTGCTGGCCAAGGTGTCGGGGGTGTCGGAGTCGTTGGCCGAAGCCATCGTGGCGCACCGCGACCACACCGGGCCCTTCCGCAATCGCGCCGCCCTGCTTGACGTGCCGCGCTTGGGGCCCAAGGCATTCGAACAGTGCGCCGGGTTCTTGCGCATCCGGGACGGCGACGACCCGCTGGACTCCTCGGGCGTGCACCCCGAGGCATACCCGGTGGTCCGGCGGATCCTGGACCGTTCGGGAGTGTCGCTGGCCGAGATCATCGGCGACGAGCGAGTGCTGCGGTCGCTGAAACCCGGCGACTTCGCCGACGACCGGTTCGGCGTCCCGACCGTGACCGACATCCTCGCCGAGCTGGAGAAGCCGGGACGCGACCCGCGACCGGCGTTCTCCACGGCGACCTTCGCCGCGGGAGTGGAGAAGGTGGGCGACCTCAAGGTGGGCATGGTCTTGGAGGGAGTGGTGACCAATGTCGCGGCCTTCGGCGCCTTCGTTGACGTCGGCGTGCACCAGGACGGTCTGGTGCACGTCTCGGCGATGGCAGACCGCTTCATCTCCGACCCGCACGAGGTGGTCAAGTCCGGCCAGGTGGTGAAGGTGAAGGTCGTCGACGTCGACGTCGACCGCCAGCGCATCGGGCTGACCCTGCGGCTGGGGGACAAGCCGGCGGACAAGCCCGCTCGCGGCCCGGCGGCCAAACCGGCTGCGCGTGGTGACAACGCGAAGCAGAATCGTGGGCGGCGTCCCGGTAACAGTGCCGGGCGCCGGGACGCGGCACCGGCAGGCGGATCGATGGCTCAGGCATTACGTGACGCCGGATTTGGAAAGTAGGGACGGATGGCCACGCTAGACAGCGATCTCGCGCAGAAGTTCACCGACATCGTCGGAGCAGGTGGACTGCTCAGCGGTGAGCAGATCGGCCCCGACTACGCGCATGACGAGGCGCTGGTCGGAGCGCCGGTGATGCCGAGCTACGTGGCCCGCCCGCAGACCGCCGAGCAGGTCGCGGCGCTGCTGGCCGCGGCAACCGAAGCTAAGGTTCCGGTGACCGCCCGCGGATCAGGCACCGGTATGTCGGCCGGAGCGCGGCCGTGCGCCGACGGTCTGCTGATCTCCTTCGAGCGGATGAACGCGATCCTGGAGATCGATACCGACAATCAGGTTGCTGTGGTGCAGCCGGGCGTGACGTTGGCCGACCTCGACACCGCGACGGCCGAGGCGGGGCTGATGTACACCGTCTTCCCCGGGGAGCTGTCCGCCAGTGTCGGAGGCAACGTCGGCACCAATGCCGGTGGTATGCGCGCGGTCAAGTACGGGGTGACGCGGCACAACGTGCTGGGCCTGCAGGCTGCGTTGCCGACCGGCGAGCTGATCCGCACCGGCGGCCGAATCACCAAGCTGTCCACTGGTTATGACCTGACCCAGCTGATCATCGGGTCGGAGGGCACCTGCGCGCTGGCCACCGAGGTCACCGTGCGGCTCTACCCACGGCTCGGGCACTCCGCCACGTTGTTGGCGCCGTTCTGCGATCTGCCCGCGGTGATGCGTGCGGTGCCGGCGGTGGTGCGCAGCGGGGTGGACCCGGTGATTCTCGAATACGTCGACAAGCTCACCCTGGCCGCGATCAGCTACTCGCAGAACCTGAACCTGGGCATCCCCGACGCGGTGCGTGAGACCGCCGAGGCCTACCTGGTAGTGGGGGTGGAGAACCGCGACCGTGCGCGCCTCGACGACGACGTGGCCATGGTGGGCGAACTGCTGGCCTCACTCGGCGCCGACGATGTCTATGTGCTGGAAGGCAATTCAGCGCACGCCCTGATCGAAGCCCGCGAGAAGGCGTTCTGGACGGCCAAGGCCGCCGGCGCCCACGATGTCATCGACGTGGTGGTCCCGCGGGCCGAGATGCACCAGTTCCTGACCAAGGCAAAAGAATTGGCCCAGGACGTGGCTGCCGGTGTGGTCGGCTGCGGACACGCCGGTGACGGCAACGTCCACTTGGCGGTGTTCTGCGCCGACGACGAGGTCCGTCACCGGCTGCTGCATGACATCTTCGCGGCCGCGATGGCTCTCGGCGGCGCCATCTCCGGTGAGCACGGCCTGGGACGGGTCAAGACGCAGCATTTCCTGGAGCTCGAGGACCCGGTCAAGATCGCCCTGATGCGCCGGATCAAGGACGCTTTCGACCCCGCCGGGATCCTCAATCCCGGCGTGCTTCTATAGGCAGCAGATCGCGCGCGTCCCGCATATTTAGGTGCTCGGCAAGAAAGGCAGTCACATGACCAACGGAGCACAGGCCCTGATCGCCACCTTGGTCGACAGCGGGGTGCAGGTCTGCTTCGCCAACCCCGGTACTTCCGAGATGCATTTCGTGGCCGCCTTGGACTCGGTGCCGCAGATGCGCGGGGTGTTGTGCCTGTTCGAAGGCGTGGTGACCGGTGCCGCCGACGGGTACGCCCGGGTGGCCGCAAAGCCGGCCGCCACCCTGCTGCACCTGGGGCCCGGCCTGGGTAATGGCCTGGCCAACCTGCACAACGCCCGCCGCGCGCACGTGCCGGTGGTCAACGTCATCGGCGACCACGCCACCTACCACAAGAAGTACGACGCGCCGCTGGAATCCGACATCGAACCGCTGACCGATTGGACTCACGGCTGGGTGCGCCGCACCAACTCCGGTGATGACGTCGGTCGCGATGCCGCCGAAGCGGTCGCGGAGTCGATGTCCAGCCCGGCGCAGGTGGCCAACCTGATTCTGCCCGCCGACATCTCGTGGGAGGACGGCGCGCAGGCGGCCGGGCCCGTCGACCCGGTCCCCGCTGCTGCCCCCGACGCACAGGCCGTCGCCGATGTCGCCGCCGTGCTGGGCAGCGGTGAGCCGGTGGCGATCCTGATCGGCGGGCCCGCCGTCGCCGATGTGCGCGCTCTGGAGGCCACCGACCGGATCGTTGCCGCAACCGGGGCTCGGGCTCTGGTGGAGACCTTCCCAGCCCGGCTCGTCCGCGGCGCCGGGGTTCCCGCGATCGACCGGCTCGGCTACCTGGCCGAGCAGGCCGCCTTCCAACTCGACGGCATCAAGCACCTGGTGGTGGCCGGCACCCGCGCGCCGGTGTCGTTCTTCGCCTACCCCGGCAAGGCCAGCGACCTGGTTCCCGACGGCTGTGTCGTGCACAACCTGGCCGGGCTGGAGACCGACGTGGTGGCCGCACTGGAGCAGCTGGCCGAAGCGGTGGCCGCCGGCGTGCAGCCGCGTCCGGCACCCGCGGCCCGCCCCGAGCTCCCGACCGGTCAGCTCACCCCGCAGAACTGGGTGCAGGTTGTCGGGGCACTGCTGCCCGACAACGCGATCATCTCCGACGAATCCAACACCTCGGGCCTGATGCTGCCCGCGGCCACCGCCGGGGCACCACGCCACGACGTGCTCACGCTCACCGGCGGGGCGATCGGGCAGGGTCTGCCGGTCGCGCTGGGGGCGGCCGTGGCCGCACCGGACCGGCCGGTGATCGCGTTGCAAGCCGACGGCAGCGCGGCCTACACCATCTCCGCGTTGTGGACGATGGCGCGCGAGAACCTGAACGTGACCACGGTGCTGATCAACAACAGCTCGTACGCGATCCTGCGGCTGGAGCTGGCTCGGGTGGGCGCCGAAGGTGGTGGCCCGAAAGCAAACGATCTACTGGACCTGTCGCGGCCGAATATGGACTTCGCGAAGATCGCCGAGGGATTCGGGGTGCCGGCCACGGTGGCCACCACCTGCGAGGAGCTTGCCGAACAGTTCCAGCGCGCCGTCGCCGAGCCGGGGCCGCATCTGATCGATGCGCGGATCCCGACGCTGTTCTGACCGCTTCGGCCTAGTTGACGCTCTGGCCGGCCGTGACCCGGCTCGCCACGAACGTCGCGGCCTCCACGGTCTTGCCGTCCTGCACGTACATCAGGTGCGGGACGACGCTGCCGCTGTCCTCGCAGTAGATGTCGCCTGTCAGGCAGAAGTCGATGGCCTTCGGGCGGTAGGACGAGGCGAGCACCGGCAGGGGGCCACCCCACAACGACGTGGAGTACGGGCTCGACGGCGGGCCGAACAGTGCCACCGCGACCACGTGGTTGGCGACCGCAGCGGGCAGCGCATTGCTGGACATCGCGATGACGCTGGCGCCCTGGGAGTAGCCGCCGAGCACCAGCTTGGTCTTGGGGCAGTTGGCGACCGTGCCCTGAATGTGGGCGGTGGCGTCACTCTCACCGAGGACCGCGCTGTTGCGGTAGTCGGTGCTCGCCGGGTACTCGACCGGATAGACGTTGACGTTCAGGCCTGCCAGCTGCTCCTGCAGGGACCCGACGAAAGCCTCACCGACGTCACCGAGTCCGACGGGCTGACCGGAGCCGCGGGCGAACACCACTTCGGCATCCGGGCACGGCTCTGCGGTTGCGGCGGGCAGGCCCACCGGCGCGGCCACCAGTGTTCCGGTGAGCATCACCGCGGCGGCGAAGGCGCGAACAGTGTTACGCAAACTCATCCTTGAATGCTGACATGTCCCGCCCTTGCCACTGGTCTGCGGGTCGCGAATCAGCAAACCGCAAAGTCGGCCGTGCGGAACGAACACAGTGGTTAGAGCCGGTTTGCCGCGTAGGCGGCGCCCTCGTCCGCGATGCCGTCGTAGGCGCCGGGGGCGTGCGCGGAGAAGTTCAGTCCTTCGGAGCAGACCGGGTCTTCGGGCGCACACAGCTGGATGGTCTTGGCGGTGTATGCCGGGCCGATGGCCAACGGCGGCTGGCCGAGGAAGTTCATCGCCCGCTCGTTCGGGGTTCCGAAGAGCACCACGGCCGCGACGTGATCCGCGACCTCCGGGGGCATCGGCCGTGGTATATCGACCCCTTCGACCCCGTCTGGGATGACGCTGGCGGTGGCGAAGCCCATCACCGCGGCGCCCTGCGAGAAGCCGCCGAGCACCATCTTGGTCTTGGGGCAATTGGCCGCCGTGGCCTCGATGTGGGTGGTGGCGTCGCGGATGCCCTGAATGCCTGTCGGCCAGTCATTGGTGGCCGGGTAGTCGATGGCGTAGGCGTCCACGGGCCGCTCGGGCAATCGGGCCCGCAGCGAGTTGACGAATGATTGCCCGGTCTCGCCTAAGCCAGGTACCTCATCGGTACCTCTAGCAAACAAAACTTGGACATCAGGACAGGGCTCCGCGAAGGCGGGGGGAGGGGTGGCGGCGGTGCTGTGCAGCAGCCAAGTCAGGGCCAGAACAACACCGAGGGAACGAAGGATCCGACGTGGGTTCACCGGTACATGGTGGCACAAGAAGCGCCTCGTGTGCAGCAGACACCCCAGGCAGTGAACATATTCGGCGGTTGCTGACCGACTGTTGTGGTGCATGCTGAGTGGCTCATGTCGAAGATCTGAGTCACAACTGAGATCGGCGCCCATGCAGTCTCCGGTTACCGGTCGATGGCCGTCGGGTGTCAGTGAGATGACGGCCGGGGATTGCCTCCCGAGCAAACTTTGGAGGCCCCCGCGACAGTGAGTGCGAGCAGTTGAATCCCCAGGATCGACACGATCAGCGCGTCGACGGACATGTCGTACAGCCAACCGGTCAGCACTCCACCCGCCGCGGCGGCCGCGCCCAGCCCGGCGGCGAACACCCCATAGGCACTGGCTCGACGCCCAGGTGCAACCAAGTCGGCGACCACGGCACGCAGCGTCGACTCCTGGATGCCCACCGCAGCACCCCACAGCAGCGCCCCGACCACCACCGCGGCGACGCTGCCGGAGAAGGCGAACACCGCGACCGCAGCCGACAGAATCGGGAGTGCGAGCACGACGTTGCCGCCGAACCGGTCGTAGCACCACCCCGAGGCGAGCGCCGCCAGCGCGTCGGCGCCCATGGCGGCCGCATAGAGCACCGGAACCGCTGCGGCCGGCAGTAAACCGTGGGTGACCAGGTGAAACGACACCAAGCCGAAGGTCGCGAAACCGGTCATCGTAAGCGCGATGAAACCGCAGTACCGCCAGAAGGCCACCGGCAACTGCCCGGCCTCGCCGCGCGCCGGCTGGGCCCGCGCCGCGCCCGGCGCATAGCGCTCGTAGTCCCGGGGGTCCGGGACTCGCAGCCGCAGCCAGACCAGCAGCGCCAGCGTCGCGGCACCGGGCAACGCCAGCACCCCCAGCGCCGGGGCGTAGTCGCCGCCGGTAAGCGCCAACACCCCGGCCACCGTCAACGGACCGATCACCGCACCGACCTGGTCGAGCGCCTCATGCACGGCGAAGCCGCGGCCGCGGCCGGTGACACTGGTCGCGTGCGACAACAAGGTGTCCTTGGCGGGGCTGCGGACCGCCTTGCCGACCCGCTCGGCGATCACCAATGCGCAGGCGACCCAGAGCGTGCCGGCTACACCGAGCAGTGGCACCGTGAGCACCGTCAGGGCGTATCCGGCAATAGTCCAGGCCCAGAAGCGTTGGGTCCGATCGGCCAGCGGCCCCGACACCAGTCGCAGGCCCAGCGCGGCGGCCTCCCCGATTCCAGTCACCGTGCCGACCACCAGGCCGGTCGCGCCGAATGACGCCAGCAGGGGCCCGGTGATGGAACGGGCGCTCTCATAGACGAAATCGGCCAGCAGACTGACGGTGCCGAACACCGTGACGAACCGCCAGGCACTCAACGCCGGGCGGGATGCACCGTGGCTCGGCGCCCGCATAGGACCAGATGCTAGACGCCGGAAGTAGGCCTCAGTGCGACTTCTCCGCCGCACCAACAGCGCTGCAATACCGGGTATATCGGACATTCATCGATAAAATTGCGCCGACCGGTGCGCTCTGACCACCGGATGACACCGTGGATGGGACAGCATGGCGCAAGAGACAGGCCCCGCGTTGGGGATGTCCGTCGGGGCGACCACATTGGCGGCGGTGACCGCCGATCGCGCGATCACCCGTCGGCCCGTGCTGACGTTGTTCCGGGATCGGCCATCCCAAATCGGCATGCCCTCGGAGAATTCCGCGGTGAGTTCCGAACTGCACGACCGCGGACTGGTGGTCACCGACTTCGTTGACCGCGTCGGTGGTGGTGGGCCGGTGGTGGCCAGCGACGGATCTACCCACCGCGCCGAGCAATTGCTTGCTGACGGCTTGCATGCCTTGGCCTACGCGGTGACCGAGGGACGTCCGATACCGCCCGCAGTGGCGGTTACCTATCCCGCGCACTGGTCACGCGACGCCGTCGGCGCGCTGCGCACCGCGCTGGGACGGGTCTCGGAGTGGGCGCAGCATCCGGTGTCGCTGATCTCCGATACGACGGCGGCTTTGACTGCGTTGCAAGCGAATCCGGGTCTACCAGACCACGGGATCATCGCGGTGTGCGACTTCGGGGGCAGTGGAACCAACGTCACTCTCGTCGACGCCGGCCGCGGCTTCGAACCGATCGGCTCCACCCGGCGCAGCACCGTCTTTTCCGGAGACGTGATCGACCAGGCGCTGTTGGACCACGTGGTTGCCGATCTCGGTGGTAACGACGACGGGCCGCCGACGGTGGGGTCGCTGACCCGGCTGCGCAGCCAGTGCCGGGACGCCAAGGAACAGCTGTCATCTGAGACGGTGGCCGAACTCGCGGGCTTCCACGGCGGCGTGTGGTTGACCCGCGTAGAACTCGACGAGGCCCTGCGTCAGCCGCTGGAGGGCTTTTTCACGGTCCTGCAGAACATCTTGGACGACAACGAGATTCTTCCCGATGCGCTCTCGGCGATCGTGTCGGTCGGTGGCGGGGCGAACATGCCGACGGTCACGACTGGTTTGTCACAACGCTTCGGGGTCGCCGTAATCAGCTCGCCACGACCACAGTTGACGGCCGCCATCGGCGCTGCGCTGAGTGTCGCCGGCAATGTGGTGGCCATCCCGAAGAAGACCCCGCCGCCGGCGGCACCGACACAGTTCCCCGAGTCGGCCCCGCCGCCCGAGCACGTCCCGCCGCCGCCCGCCGAAAGCGTCCCGGATGCGGGGCCGCAACCGTTGGTGACCCCTCCGCCGGCTCGTCCGGCTCCTCCTGCGCCGCGCCAGCCCGCCACACCGGAACCCGAGGTAATCGGCGGGGGCGGCGGGGAATGGTATCGACGGCCGGTCCCGGTGGTGATCCTGGCTGCGCTGGTCGCGATGTTGCTGGGCACGATTGCCGTGCTGGTGCTGCGGCATGCTGCCGACAGCGGGACGGGCTCCAGCGTGCTGACCACGGTGTCGACGACGACCACCACCACCTCGCCGTCGCCGACGTTCGAGCCGCCACCGGCGTTCGCGCCCAGCCCCGAACCCCTTGCGCCGACCCCGCCGGAGGTTCCGGAGAATCCGGCTCCGGAATCGACGGAGAACCCGGTCAGCCCCTAACGCTGCTTGGCGAGGACGATCAGCGCGAGCGGAATCTGCACCTGCTGCGGATTGCTCGCGAGCCTGGCGGCGACGCCGGCTTCCAGGTGACGCACGAAGTCGGGCGCACGCGGATCGTCCGGGCCGCCGGTCAACGCGGCGGCCAGGGTGGGGAAGACGGCGGCGCTGACAAAGGCCGCCCAATGGGTGCCGAGCGCGACCGCATCGCCGTCGAGCAGGTATCGGTCCCAGAATCGGTCCTCGGCGTCGAACACCTCCAGTCGCTCTATCGTCAGCGACTCGAACCGGCCGGCTGGGGCGAACGGTGCCCGAAGTTCCTTCTCGCTGCGGCCGAGCACCGGGATCGCCATGCGCGCGACCTCGGCACGGGTCAGTCCGCCCTCGCGCACCTGCTCCTCGAGAACCGCCACGATCGCGTCGAGCAGGGGCCGGTAGCCCGAACGGCCCGCGGCATCGACGGCTGCGGTCAACACCAGCAGCTTGCCGCCGGGACTCA
Source organism: Mycobacterium sp. SMC-15 (assembly GCF_045310925.1). NCBI lineage: Bacteria > Bacillati > Actinomycetota > Actinomycetes > Mycobacteriales > Mycobacteriaceae > Mycobacterium > Mycobacterium sp. SMC-15. Next base: position 76,017 of record NZ_JBJIAJ010000007.1, read on the forward strand.
GTTCTCGGCCGCGGAACGCCACGAAGTCATGCCAATCCTGGGCGGCCTGGCGTGCGTAGGCGCGGCGCGCGGCGTCGTCGTCGCTGTGTTCGACATGGACGTGGTCGGCGAATTCGGGTAGCTCCCCTGCGGGCCGGCGCAGCCACATGGTGGCCCAGGATGTCCAGCCCAGGGTGACGCTCTGCGAAGGCAGGATCTGGGCGTAGAACGATCGGCCTATCGCCGAGGGGAAACTGGCGGTGTCCTTGCGGAGGTAGCTGTCGGGATCCTCAGCCAGCGTGGTGAACAGCGCGGTGAAGTCGTTGTCCGGCAGGTCGGTGTGGGTGACCAACACGGCATGGTCGGCCCGGGTTCGTCGGCGGAAGGCAGCGATGGCGGCACCGATCGGGAGCAGTGAGTTGTAGCCGGTGGCGGCGCCGTAGTCGGCGACGACGATCGGACGCGGCGCGGCCGGCAGCGGTACGGTCGCCGCGAGCTGTTCGAACACGCCGGTGGCGTGGGCCAGCCCGGCGGCCTGCAACCGGCTCGAGGGAGCGCCGCCGGGCTCGGGACGGACCACGATGCTCGACTCTGGCATGGGCACCTCCGACCCCGGTCGAACCGTCATCGATATCACCACTGACGGTAGCGGTATCGGCAATCCGTGGCACACTTCCGTGGGTGAGCGCGCAGCGTACGATCGGGCGCATTCCGGTCGTGGTGGCGGCCGGCCTGATGACCGTCGGGGTGATCGGTTTCGTGGTTGCGTTGATTCTCAACGTCTTTGTGCTGGACCGCTATGACGCCTACGGCGAGGTGCCGATTCCGGGCGAGGGCCGGGTGCATCTGCCGGCGGGCGAGGTGACGGTGAATCTGCACACCCGGGTCATCTCCAGTCCCACCGGTGGCGGGCTGCCGGTGCCGCCGATCAGCCTCACGGTGACGCCACCGGATGGGGTGCCCGACCCGGAGTTCCAGGAGAGCATCGGGATGACCACCACGGTCAACAACGACGCGCGGCGGCGGTTGTGGCGGATCTACGTGGCCGAGGCCGGCGACTACCAGGTCGCCACCGACGGGCAGGTCGGCGCCTACATCGCTCCGCGACTGGCCTTCGGAAAGCCCGCCGGCCACTCGACGCTGCTCTGGGTGTTTCCGGTGATCTTCGTGCTGGGGCTGGTGGATCTGATCGCAGGCCGATTGTTGGCGGCCCGCCGCGGCCGCCGCCCGGTGGGGACGGTGGTCAGCGGAGCGGAGACCAGTCGCGACCGGTTCGTTCCCGAGGGTGAAGGCATCCGCATCGAGCAGCTCAAAACCATAACGGCGCTGCGTGATTCCGGAGCGCTGACCGAGAAGGAGTTCGCCGAAGAGAAACGGCGCATCCTGCGCGGGCACTGAGCTCAGTGGCCGGGCTGGATTGGCCCCTTCCTCCTCGCGCTCGTTCCTCGCCGCGCATCGTCAGTGGCCGGGCTCGATTGGCCCCTTCCTCCGCACCGCTCGTTCCTCGCCGCGCATCGTCAGTGGCCGGGCTCGATTGGCCCCTTCCTCCGCACCGCTCGTTCCTCGCGGTGCATCGTCAGTGGCCGGGCTGGATTGGCCGCTTCCTCCGCACCGCTCGTTCCTCGCGGTGCATCGTCAGTGGCCGCGCGCCACCCACTCGTCGTAGTGGACCAGCTCGTCACCGATCCGCGTGCTGTCGCCGTGCCCGGTGTAAACGACCGTGTCGGCAGGCAGTTCGCCGAGCCGCCCGGAGATCGACGCCAGAATCGTCGGGAAGTCCGAGAAAGAGCGTCCGGTCGCCCCCGGGCCACCGCAGAACAGTGTGTCGCCGCTGAATACCGCGCCCAGGTCTGGTGCATGCCAGCACACCGAGCCCGGTGAGTGGCCGGGTGTGTGCAGCGCCCGCAACTCCAAGCCTCCGACAGTGAGCGTGTCGCCATCGGCTACGGACCGAAAGTCGCTGTCCGGGTGCGTCATCTGCCACAGCATGTCGTCGCCGGGGTGCAGCAGCACCGGCGCGTCGAGCGCTCGGCCCAGCTCGGGTGCCACGGTGATGTGGTCGTTGTGCCCGTGCGTACACACCACCGCCACCACGTTGCGCCCGCCGACGGCTTCGACGATCGGTGCCGCGTCGTGGGCTGCGTCGAAGACCACCACATCGGAATCGTCACCGACGATCCAGATGTTGTTGTCGACTTCCCAACTGCCGCCGTCGAGTTCGAATGTGCCGTGCGTGATGACCCGCTGGATCTGGCCGCCGGAGGTCATAGCATCACCACCGACCGCAGTACCTCGCCTCCGTGCATCCGATGGAACGCCTTCTCGACATCGTTCAGCCCGATGCGTTCGGAGACGAACTTGTCCAGCGGAAGCCGGCCCTGTAGGTAAAGGCTGATCAGGGTGGGGAAGTCGCGCTCGGGCAGGCAGTCGCCGTACCACGAGGACTTCAGCGAACCGCCGCGGGAGAAGAAGTCGATCAGCGGCATCTCCAGTTGCATATCCGGAGTCGGAACTCCCACCAGCACAACGGTTCCGGCCAGATCCCGCGCATAGAAGGCCTGCTTCCAGGTCTCCGGGCGGCCGACCGCGTCGATCACCACGTCGGCACCGAAACCGTCGGTGAGATCCTGGATGGTCTCCACCGGGTCGAGTTCGCGGGCGTTGATGGTGTGAGTGGCGCCGAATTCACGCGCCCAGTTCAGCTTGGTGTTGTCGGTGTCGACCGCGATGATGCGCCGGGCACCGACCAGGGCCGCGCCGGCGATCGCGGCGTCGCCCACGCCGCCGCACCCGATCACCGCGACGGTGTCGTCGCGGGTGACGGCGCCGGTGTTGATCGCGGCGCCCAGACCGGCCATCACGCCGCAGCCCAACAGTCCGGCCACCGCGGGGTCAGCACTCGGATCGACCTTGGTGCACTGACCTTCGTGGACCAGGGTCTTGTCGGCGAACGCCCCGATGCCCAGGGCCGGGGTGAGTTCGGTGCCGTCGGTCAGGGTCATCGGAACCGAGGCGTTGAAGGTGTCGAAGCACAGGTGCGGGCGACCGCGCTTGCAGGCGCGGCACTGTCCGCATACGGCGCGCCAGTTCAGGATCACGAAGTCGCCGGGCGCGACCGCGGTGACCGCCGATCCCACCGACTCGACGGTGCCGGAGGCCTCGTGGCCCAGCAGGAACGGGTAGCTGTCGTTGATACCGCCGTCGCGGTAGGTCAGGTCCGTGTGGCACACCCCGCAGGCCGTGATGGCGACGACGACGTCGTTGGCACCGGGCTCGGGAATGACGATGTCGGTCACCTCGACCGGCTTGCCCTTTTCACGGGAGATCACACCGCGCACTGTCTGGCTCATGGGGTCACCCTATGTTGCCGGTGTGGCGCCCGGTGCCGGCACCGGGGCTTGCGCGGCGACAGCCGGAGTGCGGGTGTCGGCACGCAGGAAACTTCCGGTGCGTTGCGTCCCGAGCACGCTGGTGGGCTGACCGTCGAGGACGACCGCTTTCCCGGAGACGAGTACGGCGCTGACGGCTTCGTCGTTGCGGTTCACCATGCGTGACATCCCGCCGTATTGGTCGAAGGACTCCTCGGCGTAGGCGTCCAGACTGTCGTCGAGGTGGGCCGGGTCGATGACCACGACATCGGCCCGGTCGCCGACACGCAGGTGGCCGGCGTCGACCCGGTACCAGTCGGCCAGTTCACCGGTCAGCCGGTGCACCGCCTGCTCGACCGACAAGAACGCCTGCCCGGACTGCTGGGCGTCCAGGACATGGCGCAGCAGCCGTAGGCCCATGTTGTAGAACGCCATATTGCGCAGGTGCGCGCCCGCGTCCGAGAAGCCGATCTGAATGCCAGGTTCGGCAGCGAGTGTCTTGAGCACCTCGGGCCGGTCATTGGAGATCGTGGTGTGCCAGCGCAGGGCAGTACCGTGCTCGAGGACGAGATCGAGGAAGGCGTCGACGGGGTGGACTCCGCCGCGCTCGACACCGACCTGCCCGAAGGACTTTCCGATCACCGAGGGGTCGGGGCAGGCGACGATCTCGGCGTCGAAGAAGTCGCGGTGCCAGACCCGCGGGCCGTACTTGTTTTCGTAGTCCTTGCGGAAGCGTCGCCGGTAGGACTCGTCCCGCATCAACTCGTCACGCTCGAGCGACTCCCGCAGATGGAGCGCCTCGGCGCCCGAGCCGAACTCTTCGAAGATCACCAGATCGATGCCGTCGGCGTACACCTCGAACGGCACCGGCAGGTGCTGCCAGCGGAAGTTGGCGCCCAGCTTGTTCAGCATGCGCGATGTCTTGATGATGGTCGGAATCGCCAGCCGGTTGCTCTTGACGTCGGCGGCGGCCAGCAGAGTGGTCTTGAGCGGTCGGCGGAATATCCCCAGGGCCTGCGCCAGCTGCGACACCACGTCGAATGGATTCTTGACGTCCGGACCGGCCTGCAGAATCCGTCCGCTGCGGCGCAGCTTCGACTTGAGGCGGCGCAATTCCCTGGGCTTGGCGTACGTCGACGGCAGCGTGCGTGAGCGGCAGACGTCGCCGTCCATCTTGTCGAAAAGCAGCTGTTGGGAAGACATTCCGACGAATCCCGCCTGCAATGCCTCGTCCAGCATCTGTTCCATTCGGGCCTGCTCGGCAGCCGTGGGCCGCTCATCGGAGCGGGTTGCGCGGTCCAATCCCATGGTCGCGGCGCGCATGTCGGAATGTCCGATGAGCGCCGTCACGTTGGGGCCGAGCGGCAGCTTCTCCAGGCTGGCGATGTAGTCCTCACAACTCGACCAGGTCTTGTGCGCGTCGATGGTGTCGACCACGTACTGGCGCGGGATGGCCTCCACCCGGCCGAACAGGTCGCCGGCATCCTGACCGTCGACGTGGATGGTGGACAGCGAGCACGAGCCCACCAGCACCGTGGTCACGCCGTGCCGCACCGACTCCGACAGCGAGGGCGCGAGGAGTATCTCGACGTCGTAATGCGTGTGGATGTCGAGCAGTCCGGGCAGCACCCATTTGCCGGCGGCGTCGATCACCTGGCCGCAGCCGGTCTCGTCGAGCGGTTCGGCCGAGATCGAGGCGATGTGTCCGTCGCGGATGCCGATATTGCGGATCGCCGACGGCGCGCCGGTGCCGTCGAACCACCGGCCGCCACGGATCACGGTGTCAAAGCTCACGGGTATTCCTTTCCGCCGAATGCCGTTCCAGCATGTCTCGCAAGACGGGCGAAGTCTTGACATCTGCGGACATTTCTTTGATATTTGCGGACATGTCGGTGGTGCGCGGCACCGCGCTGTCGGGATACCCGGAGCTGGTCACCGAGCTCGGCGGTGATCCCGGGGCATTGCTGCTGGCGGCCGGGGTGCCGGCCGGGTCCGTCGGAGCTCACGACGTATTCGTGCCGTATCGCGCGGTGATCCTGGCTGTTGAATCCGCAGCGAATGCGACCGGCTGCCCGGATTTCGGGCGCCGGTTGGCGCTGCGCCAAGACATCGGGAACTTCGGGCCGCTCGGCGTGGCCGCACGCACCGCGGCCACCGTCGGCGGCGGGTTCTCGATCGTGGAGCGGTTCTTATCCGCCTACAGTCCGGCGATCTCGGCGCGCATCATCCCGGGCGCGGATGCCGCCGAATCGTTCTATGCGTTCGAGGTGCTCATCGAGCGGTCGCCGCCGCATCCGCAGACCACCGAGCTGTCGTTGGGGGTCTCGCTGGGGATCATGCGGATGATGTTCGACGCCCCGTACGCGCCGCTGTCGGTACACTTTCCGCACGAAGCGCTCACCCCGGTGCGCGAATATCTGGCCTACTTCGGCTGCCGGCCCTACTTCGCCCAGCCGGTCGCCGGGTTCACCTTTCGCACCGTCGATCTGGACCGCCCCCTGCACCGGGACGACCACGCTCACCAGGCCATGGTGAGCTACCTGCGCGGCATCACCGCCGAATCGGCGGGCATCGCGGCGTCGGTGCGCGCGATCGCCCGCCAGCTGTTGCCCACCGGCACTGTGAACCTGGAGCTGATCGCCGGTCAGCTCGGCCTGCATCCCAAGACACTGCATCGACGGCTGGCCGCCGAGGAGACCACGTTTGCGGCCCTGGTCGACGGGGTCCGCCGCGACGCCGCCCACCGGTACCTGCGCGACACCGACATCAGCCTGGCGCACCTGACCCGCGAACTCGGCTACGCCGAGCAGAGCGTGCTCAGCCGGTCCTGCCAGCGCTGGTTCGGCTGCAGCGCGACCGGCCACCGCAAGGCAGTCCGGGCGGCGACTGGGTTCGACGGCCCCGGTAGCTGATGGCGGTGACCGGCTTCGCCGCGCTTGCAACCCCCGCTTAGGCTGGCCTGCGATGTCCCCCCTCGCCGCCCTCGACGACTGGCCGGTCGGTCAGGCGGCCGCCGCCGTCGTCGGCCCGAATGGGGTGCTGGCCACCCACGGCGACACCGCGCGGCCGTTCCGTCTCGCGTCGGTGACCAAGCCCTTGGTGGCGCGGGCGGTGCAGATCGCGGTGGAGGAGGGGGCCGTCGAACTGGACACCCCGGCCGGCCCGCCGGGCGCCACGGTGCGCCATCTGCTTGCGCACGCTTCCGGGCTTTCGCCGGACTCCGATCGGATCCTGGCCCCGCCCGGCACGCGGCGGGTGTACTCCAACCACGGCTTCGCGGTGCTGGCCGCCGCCGTGCAGCGCGAGTCCGGGATCGAGTTCGGCCGCTACCTGACCGAGGCGGTGTTCGAGCCGTTGGGTATGACGGCCAGCCGACTCGACGGGGGCGCGCCGGCGGCCGGTTTCGGGGGCACATCGACGGTGGCCGACCTGGCTGGTTTCGCCGCCGACCTGTTGGCGCCGGTGACGGTGTCGCCCCAGCTACACGCCGAGGCCATCCGCGTGCAGTTTCCCGGCCTGGACGGCGTGTTGCCCGGCTACGGGCCGCAGCGGCCGAACGACTGGGGGCTGGGCTTCGAGATCCGGGACGGCAAGACACCGCATTGGACCGGCGCCACCAACTCGGCGCGGACCTTCGGTCACTTCGGGCAGTCAGGCACTCTGATCTGGGCTGATCCGGCGATCGAGCGGGCGCTGGTGGTGCTCACCGACCGCGACTTCGGTGACTGGGTCACCGACCGCTGGCCGGAGCTGTCTGATGCCGTGGTAGCCGCGTACAGCGGGGACTAGCCAACAGGCGTCACACAAGGCACAATAGACACATACAACACTGAATACACTCCAGTTTCTGCAGCAACACTGCTCAAATTCGGTACCGCCAGGTCGTTGGGGAAGACGTCCCTCGTGGATCCGAAGGAGCAACTGATGCGCGCGACGAATCAATTCGCCGACGTGACCAGCGGCGTGGTGTACATCCACGCCTCGCCCGCGGCGGTGTGCCCGCATGTGGAGTGGGCACTGACCTCGGCTTTGGGTGCCCGCAACGGCCAGGCGAAGCTCAACTGGACGCCGCAACCGGCTATGCCGGGTCAGCTGCGCGCCGTGGTCAACTGGGTCGGTCCGGTGGGCACCGGCGCGCAGCTGGCCAGCGCCCTGCGCTCCTGGTCGGTGTTGCGTTTCGAGGTCACCGAAGACCCCAGCTCCGGGGTCGACGGCCAGCGGTTCAGCCACACCCCGCAGCTCGGTCTGTGGAGCGGGACGATGAGCGCCAACGGCGACGTGATGGTCGGGGAGAACCGCCTGCGCACGCTGATGGCCGCCGGCGCCGACGCGCTGGCTGCGGATCTGGAGACGGTGCTGGGCTCGGCCTGGGATGAGGCGCTGGAGGCCTACCGCCACGGCGGCGACGGCGCGGAGGTGTCCTGGCTCAGCCGTGGCGTGGGGTAGCCCACGCGAGCGACTCAACTCGCCGATAGCTACTTAGGGTAGGCTTACTCACGCGTTGGTCCTGTCGCCGCGCGTTGTTCCTATTGTCCCGCGTTTGTTCCTGTCGTCTCGCGCTGTTCTCAGCGCCGTGCGCTGTTCTCACTGTCGCGCGCTTTGCCGCGCGCTTTTGTCGTGCGCGCAGTTCTTAGTGTCAAGGAGAAATCATGCAGGCCCTGACGCGGCCGGCTGCGATCGCCAATGTGCTGTTGGTTGCTGCTGGTCTGATCACCGCCAGCCCGGCCACACCCGAGATCACGACTTCACGAGTCGCCGTGCAGCTGACTGCTGACGGAGATCTGGCCAACGTTCCGCTGAACCTGCTCTACGCCATCATCAACGTCCCGGCCAACGCGCTGAGGGCCATCGACGCGTTCGCCTATTCGCAGTTCTTCAGCGGACCGTGGTTGGTCCCGAGCGAGACGAACATCTGGGGTATCGATCTCGGCGACCCGCAGCGAATCCAGGCATTGGTCGACATGCTGGTCCCCATTCCGGCGCTCTCGAAGCCGCTCGGTGAGCAGTTGATCGGGTTTCTGCAGGCCGAAATGCCGACCCACACCGCGTGCGACACCATGTTCTGCAGTCTCGACGGCTGGATGGCGCTGCTCCAAGGCTATGGCCGAGTGCCGATCTCGGAGCTGCTGAACGGCTACACCTTCCCGACGGAGGGGCCCACAATCACCGACCCACACGGCGCGGTCGACGGTGCGTTGGGTTTCCCCGGTACGGCGATCGGCTCTGACGGCTCGGACGTCTATCCGTGGGCCGGGACGACGTTCACCTTGGATTTAGGCAAACCGTGGGCGGATTTTTGGACCAGTTTGACTGCCGACCCATCGGACCACCCCCTGGTGTCGATGCCCAACGTCTTCCAGGTGCTGATCGACCTCGCGACGTCGTGGTACGTGATGCTGAATCCTTTCCTGCCCGGCGGCACCTACATCCCGGCTTTCCCATGGCTCGACACGGACGCACCGGCGGCGGCCGACTTCAGCACCTTGGTTGACGAGGTGGTCGGCGAACTCGGCGAGCTGTGGGCCTCGCTGATCTCTTGAGATCGATCAGGACGCGCGAAGGATCTGCAGCGCGCCCGGCACTGCCGACACGGTCACCGGCAGCGGAGCCACGTAGTCGCCGTCGGCGTAGGCGTTGATGCCGGGGCACTCCACGCGAATCGACTTCGCCCGCCGGGTGCTCACCTCATCGAGTAGCACGTGGGTGCCCTTGAACACGGTGGGGAACAGCCGGATCAGCTTGGTCCGCGAGCTCGAGTGCACCATGGTGACGTCCAGCAGCCCGTCGGCGTGATCGGCGCCCGGGCAGATCAGCATGCCGCCGCCGTAACTGCGGGTGTTACCGAATGCCGCCAGCGTCAGCTCGATGTCCAGCGGCTCGTCCTCGTCGAACGTCAGCCGGAACGGCAGGAGCCGCAGCTTGGACATCTCCGCCACCATGGCGACGTTGTAACGCATCCGGCCGTGCGGCCAGCGCATCCGGTTGACGCGGTCGCTCACCAGCGAGTCGAAACCGGCCGCCATCACGGTGCCGAACCAGGACACCGTGCCGCCGTCCTCGGTGATGCGGCCCAGATCGATCGTCTCGGTCTGGCCTTCGGCGACGACGTCGGCGGCCGCCTCGGGATCTCCGGTGGGCAGACCGTACTCACGGGCGTGGTCGTTGCCGGTGCCGGCCGGGATGATTCCCAGCGGCACCTCACCGAGCGCCAGGGACTGCAGCGCCAGCGAGATGACGCCGTCGCCGCCGGCCACCACCACGGCGTCCGTTCCGGCGGCCAGCGCTTCATCGAGCAACTGCCGCGCGTGGTGGGCATCGGCGCCGACGATGTGGTTGACGTTGACGCCGCGCTGCTGGAATCGCGCCAATGCTCGCTCGGCCGCGTGCCTGGCATTGCCGTGCCCGGCCGCCGGGTTGGTCAGCAGGGTGATCCGCTTGATCTGGCGCGACGTCATGGAATCAGTTTGCCGGGGTTGAGGATTCCGGCCGGATCCAGCGTGGCCTTGACCGCCCGCAACACCTGCACACCCAGTTCGCCCACCTCCTGGCTCATCCACGGCCGGTGATCGGCGCCTACGGCGTGGTGGTGGGTAATGGTTCCGCCGGCCCGCATGATCGCATCGCCCGCAGCGACTTTCGCGGCTTGCCACTGTTCGATGGGGTTGCCGCGCTGACCGGCGACCACGGTGAAGTAGAGCGACGCACCGGTCGGGTAGACGTGCGAGATGTGGCACAACACCAGCGCGGGGGTCCCGCTGTCACCCAGCGCGGTGGTCAGCGCCTCGGTGACCGCCGTCTTCAGCGCGGGCACTCGCGCCCAGTCGGTGGCGGTCTCCAGCGTTTCGCACAGCGCCCCGGCCGCCAACAGTGAATCGCGCAGGTAGGGCGCGGAGAATCGGCCGTGCTCCCAGGCGCGCGCAGGTTCCTCGCCCAGTGACGTGCCGCCGTTTGCGGCCAGCACCGCTCGGGTCTCGGCATGCCGGCTTTCGGTGTGCTCGGCGGTTCCCTCGAACAGCGTGATGGCCAGGCAGCCGCCGGTGATCTGCTGCTCGCCGATCTGCTCGGTGGTGGCCAGGTTGACGCCCGTCTCGGCTTCGTCGGACAGCCGGATGACGGTCGGTCCGGCGCCGGTCTGAGTGACCGCGCGCAGTGCCGCGGCGCCGGTGGCGAAGTCGGGGAACGACCACGCCTCATAGCGGGTGGTTGCCGGCACCGGGTGTACGCGCACCCGCACCCGGGTGATGACGCCGAACGCACCCTCGGACCCCAGCAACAGCTGGCGTAGGTCCGGCCCAGCGGCCGAGGCCGGGGCGCGGCCCAGGTCGAGCACACCGGCCGGGGTGATCATCCGCAGGCCGCGGACCATGTCGTCGAAGCGGCCGTAGCCGGCCGAGTCTTGTCCCGAGGAGCGGGTCGCGGCGAACCCACCGAGCGTGGCGTATTGGAAGCTCTGCGGAAAGTGTCCCAACGAGTAGCCGTGCTCACCGAGCAGTCGTTCGGCGTCCGGCCCGGTGACCCCGGCGCCGAATTCGGCCTCGCCGGAGACCTTGTCGAGGTTCAGCAGTGCATCGAACCGGCGCAGATCCAGGCACACCACCGCCGCGAACTCGCCGCGGATCGGGTCGAGCCCACCGACGACGCTGGTGCCTCCGCCGAACGGAACCACCGCGATGGCGTGCTGGCTGCAGTAGCTCAAGACCGACGTGACTTCGTCGTCGCTGCCCGGCAGCAACACCGCGTCGGGCGCGTCCTGGGTGCCGGAATCATTGCGCCGCAGCAGGTCCAGGGTGGACTTGCCCCCGGCGTGCAGTAGCCGTGCGGTGTGATCGGTGCGGCAGAAACCGTCGCCCACGATCGCCGCCAGGGCGGCGCGGTCGGTTTCGGTCAGTGCCGATGGGGTGAGTGACACCTGGCTCGGATCGCGCTCCGGGGTGCTCGTGCCGTCCACCCCCAGGGCTGCCTTGAGCAGTTGACGGATGCCGTCGCTCAACGGCTTGGCCGCTGCCGGATCGCCCCAGGCGTTCCATTTCATCGGCGGGGTCAGGGCGTCCTGGGCATCGGCCGGCGTCATGCGTTACAGTATTACACATGCTGTCAACTAGTAATGACGAGCAGCTGGAGGTCGGTGAGCGCATCCTCGATGCCGCCGCGAGCTGCCTGCTCGCATTGGGCATGGAGCGGGTGACGTTGGCGGCCATCGCACGTCGAGCCGGGGTGAGTCGTCCGACGGTGTACCGGCGGTGGCCGGACAGCCGTTCGGTGATCGCCGCCCTGCTGACCGCACGGATCACCGCGGCGTGGACGGAACTGGAGCAACCGGGAAGCGGACGCGAGGCGCTGGTGCGGCGGATCGTCGCGGTTGCGGCGCGGCTGCGCCACGACGAGGTGGTGATGCAGGTGCTGCATCACGCACCCGACCTGGCGATGGTCTACATAGCCCAGCGGCTGGGGTCCAGCCAACGGCGGCTGATCGACCTGGTGGCCGGCGAACTCGGCGGGGCCCAGGCCGGCGGCAGCGTGCGGGCCGGCGATCCACGCCAACTCGCCGCGATGTGTCTGCTGATCACCCAATCGGCGATCCAGTCCGCGCAAGTCGTCGCGCCGATCCTCGACGAGGACGCGCTCTCCACCGAACTGGCCTACACCCTGAACAGGTACCTCTCGTGATGCCCGACACTGTCGCACTCAACGCCGCCCGGCGCACCGCCGAACTCACCGCACTGGCCGAGCGCCCGGCTGTTGATGTCGTCGTCATCGGTGCGGGCATCACCGGCGCCGGCATCGCCCTGGACGCGGCCACCCGCGGGCTGCGGGTGGTGTGTGTGGACAAACAGGACGTGGCGTTCGGCACCAGCCGGTGGAGCTCCAAACTGGTCCACGGCGGGCTGCGCTACCTGGCGACCGGCAACGTGGGTATCGCGCGGCGCAGCGCCATCGAACGCGGAATCCTGATGACCCGCAACGCCCCTCACCTGGTGCGGGCGATGCCGCAACTCGTGCCGCTGCTGGGGTCGATGCCGCGGCGGGATCGGGCCTTGGTGCGCACCGGGTTTTTCGCCGGTGACGCGCTGCGCAGGTTGGCCGGCACACCTGCGACGGTGTTACCCCGTTCGCGACGGGTCTCGCCCGAACACGCCGTGGAGCTGTCACCGACCGTGCGCCGCGACGGCCTCGACGGTGGCCTGTTGGCCTACGACGGGCAATTGATCGACGACGCACGTCTGGTCACCGCGGTCGCCCGGACCGCGGCCCAGCACGGCGCGACGATCCTGACCTATGTGGCCGCATCGCACGCCACCGGCGACACGGTACGGCTGACCGACCAGATCTCCGGAGAGTCGTTCGACGTCACCGCGCGTGCGGTGATCAACGCGACCGGGGTGTGGGCCGGAGACATCGACTCCGCGCTGCGGTTGCGGCCGAGCCGCGGAACGCACCTGGTGTTCGACGCGGCGGCCTTCGGCAATCCGACTGCCGCGCTGACCGTGCCGATCCCCGGTGAACTCAACCGGTTCGTGTTCGCTATGCCCGAGCAGCTCGGCCGGGTGTATCTGGGCCTCACCGACGAAGAGGCCCCCGGCCCGATTCCCGATGTGCCGCAACCGACGTCGGCGGAGATCACCTTCCTGTTGGACACCGTCAACACCGCGCTGGGCACCGCGCTGAGCACGGCCGACGTTCGTGGGGCCTATGCCGGGCTGCGACCGCTGATCGATACCGGAGAAGGTCACACCGCAGACGTGTCACGCAACCACGCCGTCGTCGAATCGGCGACCGGGGTGTTCAGCGTGATTGGGGGCAAGCTGACCGAGTACCGGCACATGGCCGAAGACGTGCTGGACCGGGCCGTGCGGCTGCGGGCGCTAGATGCCACGCCGTGTCGCACCCGGGACCTGCCGCTGATCGGTGCACCGGACAACCCGGGAGCGCCACTTCCGCTGACGGGTGACCTGCCCGAGTCGCTGGTGCTGCGCTACGGCGGTGAGGCGGCCAATGTGTTGGCCGCCGCGACCTGCGAGCGGCCCGGCGAAGCGGTGGCCGAGGGCATCGATGTGATCCGTGCCGAGTTCGAGTACGCGGTCAGCCACGAAGGCGCGCTGACGGTCGAGGACATCGTGGATCGCCGGACCCGGATCGGGCTGGTGGCCGAAGACCGCGAACGGGTCGTGGAGGTGGCACAAGAGTTTCTCGCGGCTGCCGATTGAATCGACTTGCAACGGAACTGATTCGTATCGACTAGGCTGGCGCGTTATGGGAGCCCAGGAACCCGCGCCCGCATTGCGACCGGTGCGAAGCCCGGGACGCCTCGACCGGTCTCGCGACCCCGCGATCCTCGATGCGGCGCTGCAGGGTGTGGCCGAGGTGGGCTATGACCGGTTGAGCATGGACGACATCGCGGCCCGCGCCGGAGTGGGCAAAGCCGCAATCTATCGGCGCTGGCCGTCGAAGGCGGTGGTGGTGGCCGATGCGATCGCTCATTGGCGCCGCCGGCAGGGACCGGTCGAGCCGCCCAACACCGGTAGTTTGCGCGGTGACATCGACGCGCTGGTCGCCGCGGCGCCCGAGTTCGATGAATCGGGTATGGAGACGATGAAAGTCGTTGTCGGAGTCGCGACCGCGGCCATGCACAATCCGGTCCTGGCGGCGGCCCTCGACGACCTGGTACTCGACCCGCCGCGCCATGTGGTCCGGGTGCTGCTCGATCAGGCGCGGGCGCGGGGCGAGATCCCGGCCGGTCGCGATCTCAGTCTGATCCCCGATGTGGCGTTGGGCCTCAATGTGCTGCGCGTGATGACCGGTCGGCCGGTTGACCGCGTCTTTGTCCGGCGGGTACTGGAGGACGTCATCCTTCCGCTCACCGGTAATCCATCCCCGTGATCGGTTGCACCGAGCGCCGGCGCGTGCCACATTGGATTTGGCGGAACTAACCAGTTCCGTTCGTGGCGGAGGTGGCGATGACTGACGATCGAGCCCCGGTACTGATCGTGGGCGCTGGTGCCGGCGGTCTGAGCACTTCAGCGCTGTTGGCCAAACACGGCGTGCGTTCGCTGGTGATCGAGAAGCGCAGCGAGATCTTCATCTACCCGAAAGCGCGCAACTTGAGCTTCCGCAGCCTGGAGATCCTGCGCGGCCTCGGTCTGGCGGATCAGGTGCACGCGGTCGCCGAGGGTGTCTCGGACATGCTCACCAAGGTCTCGCTGCGCAGCACCCAGGCGCAGCAAGCCTTCGACCTCGACGCGATCTTCGCACCGTTCGCCGGCCTGAGCCCTGAGCCGGCCGCGCAATACTGCCCGCAAAGCGCACTGGAACCGATGCTGCTGGAGCACATCCGCGGGCGCGGCAGCGAGGTTCGCTACGGAACCGAACTGCGCTCCTTCGAGCAGGACGACACCGGAGTAGCCGTCGTCGTGCGTGACCGCGACACCGGCAGCACAGACGTGGTGCGGGCTGACTACCTGATCGCCGCCGACGGTGTGCGCAGCCCGGTGCGCGATGCACTGGGCATCCCGACCTCGGGGCACGGGGCGTTGCCGATCTACGTCGTCTTCATCTACTTCCGCGGCCCCTGGCGGCAATTCGTTCCGCAGCTCGGCGACGGTGACGCCATCCAGGTGGCCAACGACGACGTGGACGGCATTTTTCTGCCGGTACGTGACGACTTCGGCATGTTCCTCACCACCTACCTCCCCGGTCGCGGCGAGACCGCTGCCCAGTTCACCACCGATCGCTGCCGCCGGCTGCTCACCCGGGCGATCGGTGCGGACATCGATATCGAGATCGTCGAAGTGACGCCGTGGCAGCCCTATGAGCGTGTCGCCGACCAGTTCCGCTGCGGCAGGGTGTTTCTCGTCGGAGATTCAGCGCACGCCATGCCGCCGTTCAAGGCCGGCGGCGCGAACTGCGCCATTCAGAGCGCACACAACCTGGCCTGGAAGCTGGCGGCTGTACTGGCGGGGACGGCCGATCCGTCGTTGCTGGACACTTACCACGCCGAACGGCACCCGGTGGGGCGCTTCAGTGCCCGCCAATCGCTGACCGGGCCGGTGCTGCCCCTGTTACGACTCGACGACAGCGGCCCCGGCCTCCCGCCGGGGGAGGAGGCGCCGATGTTCGCCTTGCTGATCGGCTACCGGTATCGGTCAGCCGCGGTGCTGTCGGACGAGCCGGCACCATCCGACCCGAGCGCGGTCTCACTGGTGTCCGAGCTGCGCGGACAAGCCGGCACGCGGGTTCCGCATGTATGGCTGACGCATGGCGGACAACGGATTTCGACTCTTGATCTGCTCGGGTCGGGCTTCACCGTGCTGACCCGCAGCGACGGCGGACGGTGGCGGGCCGCCGCGGCGCATGCCTCGGAGGCGCTGGGTATCCCACTCACAGTGCGCCGGATCGCCGATGAACAGTGGGCACGGGTCACCGGGCTGGAACCCGACGGCGCAGTGCTGATCCGCCCGGATGACTTCGTGGGATGGCGTGCCGACACACTGCCGGCCGACCCCGACGCGGAGCTGGCGCGGGCGCTGTCGGCGATCCTCGCCCGCGGCTGAACTCCTACAGGTACCTGCGGACTCGGCTGCAGTATTCGGCGTAGTCCCGACCGTAGTGGTCACGCATGAAGGCTTCCTCACGCAGCACCTGGCGATTGAACAGCCACACGCCGGCGAGCAGGTAGGCCAACGGAATCCAGGTCGGAAACACCAGGAACTGGCCGAGCAGCACCAACCCGAACCCGACATAGATGGGGTTGCGGCTGATCGCGAACACCCCCGACGTCACCAGCTTGTCCGGGTTGTCGGTGTCGATTCCCACCCGAAAGCTGCTGCCGAACGCGGCCAGGCTCAACGCGACCATCAGGAGGCCGCAGAAACACAATGCGACCCCGGCCCAGGCGATGGCGGTGGAGCTGAAGAACCGCTCGGAGCCCACCAACGGCCACCCGAAGGCGCCGGCGAAGACCACGTAGAAGTAGACCAGCGCGAAGGGCGGGATCAGGAAGTCCTTGTTGTCCGTGCTGCCGAAGTGCATGGCGTCGGTTCCCTTGCGCCGCAGCATGATCAGACGAATGACGACCAAGACGGGGCAGAGCGCGAGTGCCAGGGCGGCCAGATATCCAGGCATCGGAGATCCTTCCGGTTCCGTGCGGCTACAGCTAGTAATTCATCGCATGATGAATTGTGGTGTATCGGCGCGCAGGCTGTCAAGGGTGCTGACGCAGAATGAGATCGCGTACCGCCGAACTGGTATGGGGTTGCCACAGTGCCTGCAGGGGCACCAGCAGCGGCTCGTCGAGATCGACCACCGTGACGGCGCCATCCAGGGCCGGGCCGGCCGGCGCGGTGACGAACGCGGCGGCACACTCGGTCAAGGCCGCCACCTCGGGCGGGCAGCCCTGCACCCGGCTGACCCGGTACTGCGGTTCGAAGCCCGCACGCCGGCAGGCGTTGACCAGGAAGTCGCTGTAGTAGGAAGCGCCGGGAGGCGCCCACAGCGCGATCAGTTCGTCGGCCAGATCGGTGATGCGGATGCGGGAGCGCGCGGCCAGCGGGTGATTGGCGGGCACGGCAACCCGCAGCGGGTGGTAGCCGATCACCGCGCCGGCCAGAAGGTCCTGGGGCACCACGGCACGGCGCAGCCCCAGCTGCACGGCGCCGTCGCGCACCCCGGCGGTGAGCCGGTCGGGGAACAGCTGCACGACCGTGAACGACGTGTCGGGCGCGGCGGCGATTGCCGGCTCGATCAGGGCGTAGACATCGTGATTGCTGATCGCAGGGGAGTGCCCGACGACGAATTTATCCGGTAGGGCGCTGGCCGCCGCGCGCGTGTTTGCGGTGAGGGTCCTGGCCGCCGCCAGCACCGTGCGGCCCTCGTCCAGGAGTGTCTGGCCGGCCTGGGTCAACGTGATGCGGCGACCGGCGCGCACCAGCAGCGTCACGCCGATCTCCTTCTCCAGCTGTTGCACCGAATGCGACAGCGCCTGTTGTGACAGGTGTAGCTGCTTGGCGGCGCTGGTGAAGCCGGCGGACTCGGCGACGGCGATGAAGTGGGTCAGGCGGCGCAGGTCCGGAACCGGGAGCATCGGCCCATGTTATCCACAAATAACTCTTGTTGATTATGCGTATAACGCTGTTTCTCATTTGTGTAGAGCCGGGCTAGTTTCGTGTTCAGACACAGGAGGGAAGACCTATGAGCGATTTGACCGGGAAATCGGCGGTGGTGGCCGCGGGGGCCAAGAACCTGGGCGGGCTGATCAGCACCACGCTGGCCGCGCACGGCGTCAACGTCGCGGTGCACTACAACAGCGACAGCTCGGAGCCCGACGCCGACAAGACCGTGGCCGCGGTGCAGGACGCCGGCGCCAAGGCGATCAAGGTGCAGGGCGACCTGACCGTTCCGGCCAATGTCACCGCCCTGTTCGACGCCGCGGTGAATGCGTTCGGCGGGGTGGATTTCGCGGTCAACACCGTCGGCAAGGTGCTGCGGAAACCCATGCTGGAAACCACTGAGGCCGAGTACGACTCGATGTTCGACATCAACGCCAAGTCCGCCTATTTCTTTCTGCAGCAGGCCGGCAGGCGCCTCAACGACAACGGCTCGGTGGTGACGATCGTGACCGCGCTGCTGGGAGCGTTCACCGATGGCTACTCCACCTACGCGGGCTCTAAGAGCCCGGTGGAGCACTTCACCCGGGCGGCGGCCAAAGAGTTCGGGGTCCGGGGGATCAACGTCAACAGCGTCGCGCCCGGGCCGATGGACACCCCGTTCTTCTACCCGCAGGAGACCCCCGAGCGGGTCGAGTTCCACAAGTCGCAGGGGATGGGCAATCGGTTGACCCAGATCGAGGACATCGCGCCGTTGGTGCTGTTCCTGCTCGACGGCGGCCACTGGGTGACCGGGCAGACCATCTTCGCCAATGGCGGCTACACGACGCGGTGAGTCCGGTCAGTCGCGGGCGAGTGCTGCTGCCGCTTCTCGTTGCAGATCGACGAAGGTCTCATTGCTGACGTCGATGACGACGGCCTGGATGCTGCCGCCGGTGAAGGCCCCCGGGTTCTGGTATTGGTCGGAGACGCTGTCCCCGCTGTCGTACCCGACACAGAGGCCGTCGCCGGCGAGGGTGAACTTGCCCAGCTGGGTGCGCATCGGACCCGTATCGACGGCCTTTCCGTCGACATAAAGCGTTGTGGTGCCGAGGGATTCACCATACTGGCCCGACTCCTTGCGGATGAATTCCATGCCGAGCGTGTGCTTGCCGGGCGTCAGTTGCCGCGAGACGAACTCCTGCTCGGGCCTGATGCCGAGGAAGTTGTACACGTAGTGCAGCTTGGCGTCCTTGATGAACAGCACATGCCCGCCGAACCGCGACCCGTGGGCAAAGAGCACTCCTTGCGCATCGCGTGCGAGATCGACGTTCGCGACGATCTTGTACGACCGTCCACGGATGTTGGCTGCCACGCCTTCCGGGACGGGAGCCGTATCCGGGTAGTAGGTGTAGCGATCACGCGGCGGTTCGAACTGCGGCCGTTTGATGGTGAGCAGTTCAGTGGCCGTGCGGTCGTCCAGCGGTAGGACGTAGTTGTCCTTGGCCTCCCGGTGCCACGCATCGATGAGTGCCTTGAGTTTGTCGGGATGCTTGTCGGCGAGGTTGGTGGATTCGGAGCGATCTTCGTCGACGTGGTAGAGCTCCCAGCGGTCGGAATCGAAATGGCCTTTTCCGCTGATCGGTGCGTGCAGCGCTGATGCCTTCCAGCCGTCCTCCCAGATGCCGCGGGTGCCCAGCATGGCGTAGTACTGCCGCTTCTTGGCGGTGGGCGCGTCGGGGGAGTCGAAGCTGTAGCGCATCGATACCCTGTTGAGCGGGTACTGCTTCACACCGCGGTACTCCTCGGGCATCGCAAGTCCGACCGCATCGAGGATGGTCGGCACGATGTCGGTGGCGTGGTGGTATTGGTGGCGCACTTGGCCTTTGGCTTTGATACCCGCGGGCCAGTGGATCACCATCGGGTCGCAGGTACCCCCGGAGAACTGCGAGTAGCGCTTGAACATCTGGAACGGTGTGGAGAAGGCGGCCGCCCAGCCGGTCGGATAGTGGTTGTAGGTGTCGGGCGTCCCCAGGGTGTCGAGGTAGCGCATGTTCTCGGCAAGGTCATCGGGGTAGCCGTTGAAGAACTTGTTCTCGTTGACCGATCCGTTGGGGGAACCTTCGCCGGAGGCGCCGTTGTCGGCGCAATAGAAGATGAGGGTGTTGTCCAACTGGCCGGTCTGCTCGAGGTATTCGACGATCCGGCCCACTTGGGCGTCGGTGTATTCGGAAAACCCGGCGAAGACCTCGGCCATTCGGGAGAACAGGCGCTGCTCGTCGGCGTTGAGCGAATTCCACGGCCGTACCGCATCAGCCGGCAACGCGACGTCGGCGGGAAGGGGATTCAGCGGCGTCAGCCGAGTGTCTTTGGGCATGATGCCCTTGTCGACCATCCGGGCTAACACCCACTCCCGATACGCCTCGTAGCCGTCGTCGAACCTGCCGCGGTACTTCTCGGCGTATTCGGTCGGGCTGTGGTGCGGGGCGTGATTGGCGCCCGGGCAGAACCACATGTACCACGGTTTGGACGGATTGCTGGACCGTTGGTCGCGCAGCATGCGAAGCGCGTTGTCGGCGAGGTCTTTCGACAGGTGGTAGCCGTCTTCGGGGCTGTAGGGCTGCTCGATGAATCGGTTGTCCTCCACCAGATCCGGGTACCACTGGTTGGTTTCCCCGCCGAGAAAGCCGTAGAACCGATCGAAGCCCTTCTGCAGCGGCCACTCCGATTTGCTGCCCCCGCTGGAGACGTCCTCCTCGGGCACGTTGTGGTTCTTGCCCACCCAGAACGTGCTGTAGCCGTTTTCCTGGAGTACCTGCCCGATCGTCGCGCATTGTGCGGGCAGCCGGGCCGCCGCGCCGGGGAAGCCGTCGGAGCCCTCGGTGATCGAGGCGAAGCGGTTCACGTGGTGGTTGCGACCGGTCAGGACGCAGGATCGGGTCGGCGAACACAGCGCCGTGGTGTGCCACTGCGAGTACGTCAGCCCGTTGTCGGCAAGGCGCTGCATGACGGGCATATCGATGGCCCCGCCGTAGGGCGACCACGCCGCCATCCCGGTGTCGTCGTAGAGCACCACCAGCACATTGGGTGCGTCCTTGGGAGCGTGCTTGAGCTCGAACGGGCCCCAGTCCGGCTGCGAATCGCGCACGTCGAGTTCGATCTTCCCGTTGAACCCGTCGTTGATCCCGGTCCCATAGTCCGGGGCGCCGGCAGCCACACCGCCGCTGTCTTTGCCTTCACAACCGGCCAGCGCCGAGACGCCGGCGCCGCCCACTCCCAGAGCTGCTAGGCCACCCAAGACCTGGCGCCGGCGTAGCTTTCCGCGGGGCTGGACAGTTCGATCCTGCGCGGCTTCCGGCGTTTCATCGGCGGACGGCATAGATGTAGTTGTAGCCGACAGCCAGGCTTAACGCGTCGGTTCGGGCGTAAACGGCTACCGCTGAGCGTGCGCAGTTGCATGCCCGTCACCGGCGTGTCGGGGTGCAAACACGCACTCTCGCGGCAATTGGTGATGGCGGGTTACAGCGGGATGTTCTTGTGGCGGCCGCGACGGGCGGGTGCCTCGGCCAACGCCTGCGTGATCTTGCCGCGCGTGTGCGACGGGTCGATCTTCTCGTCGACCACGCCGATGTCGATGGCACTGTCCACCCCACCGGCGATCCGCTCGTGCTCGGCGGCCAGCTCCTCGTGCAGCGCCTCGCGCTCGTGATCGGGCGCGGCGGCCAGCTTCTTCTTGTGCAGGATGCCGACCGCGGCCTTGGCTCCCATCACCGCGACCTCGGCGTCCGGCCAGGCGAACACCTTGGTGGCGCCCAGCGACCGGGAGTTCATCGCGATGTAGGCCCCGCCGTAGGTCTTGCGGGTCACCAGCGTGACGCGAGGGACGGTGGCTTCACCGAACGCGTGCAGCAGCTTGGCGCCGCGGCGCACGACGCCGCCCCACTCCTGACCGACGCCGGGCAGGTAACCCGGCACGTCGACGATCACGATCAGCGGAATCCCGAACGCGTCGCACAGCCGCACGAAACGTGCCGCCTTCTCGGCGCTTTCGGAGTTCAGGCAGCCGCCCAGCCGCAGCGGGTTGTTGGCCAGCACACCGACGGTGCGACCCGACAACCGGCCCAGCCCGACGACCATCGACGGCGCCCACTTTGCCTGGAACTCGTCGAACGGCGCGTCGGCGTCGAGCAGCCCGTGCACCAGCGGGTGCACGTCGTAGGCGCGCCGCGCCGACTCCGGCAGCAGGGCGTGCAGGTCGATCTCGCCGGCCTCAGCCTTGTTGCGGTCGAAGTGACCCTGCTGGCAGAACAACCCGACCAGCCGGCGACCGCGCTCATAGGCGTCGAGCTCGTCGTCGGCGACGATGTGGCACACGCCGGACTTCTTGTGGTGGGTGTCGGGGCCGCCGAGCGCGGCCATGTCGACATCCTCACCGGTGACGCTGCGCACCACGTCGGGCCCGGTGACGAAGACCCGGCCTTCCGGTGCCATCACGATGACGTCGGTCAACGCCGGGCCGTAGGCGGCGCCGCCGGCCGCGAAACCGACCACCACCGAGACCTGCGGGACGAATCCGGATGCCCGGATCATGGCCTCGAAGACCCGCCCCACCGCGTGCAGGGCGCGGACGCCCTCGGCCAACCGGGCGCCGCCCGAGTGCCACAGGCCCACGATCGGGCTCTGCTCAGCGATCGCGGTGTCGTAGGCGTTGACGATGTGGTCGCAGCCCTCGATGCCCATCGCGCCGCCCATGACCGTGCCGTCGGTGCAGAACGCGATGGTGCGCACTCCGTTGACGGTGCCGCCCGCGGCCAGCACCCCGGAGCGGTCACGCTCGTGCAGCAACTCGACGGTGCCGTCGTCGAAGAACGTTGACAGACGCAGCAGGGGATCGCGCGGGTCGAGCGATTCGCCCACCGTCTCGGGAGCCATTGTCGTCATCGCGCCTCTCCTTGGTCTGATTTCTTGTCGCGGGTCTCGCTGCGGCGGTTTTCTAATACCGACCGAAGACGATTGCGACGTTGTGTCCGCCGAACCCGAATGAGTTGTTGATCGCGTATTCGTAGTTGCCCGGGCGCGGCTCGCCTGCCACCACATCCAGGTCGATCTCGGGATCGAGGTTCTCCATGTTCCGCGTCGGTGGGACGATCTGCTCACGCAGAGCCATCACCGTCAGGATGGACTCGACCGCGCCGACCGCACCGACTGAGTGGCCGAGTGCCGCCTTGGGCGCGTACACCGCGGCGTTGCCGCCGTGCGGACCCAACGCGAGGTTGATGGCGTGGCCTTCTGCCACGTCACCCACCGTGGTTCCGGTGGCGTGCGCGTTGACGTGGCTGATGTCGCCGGGTGTCAGCCCGGCGGCCTGGATTGCCCGTGTCATCGCCCGACCCGCGCTTTGGCCGTCGGGGTCCGGCGCGACGATGTGGTAGCCGTCCGAGGTGATCGAGGCACCCATGATCCGGGCGAGGATGTTGGCCCCCCGCGCCTTGGCGTGCTCCTCGGTCTCGATCACCATCAGTGCGGCGCCCTCGCCGAACACGAATCCGTTGCGGTCTTGGTCGAACGGACGGCAGGCGCCCTCCGGGTCGTCATTGCTGGTGGACAGCACGATGCGCATCTGGGCGAACCCCGCGATCGGCACTGCCTCGATCCGGGTCTCCACCCCACCGCAGATCGCCATGTCGGCCTCGCCGAGCACGATCTGCTGCCAGGCATGCGCGATGCCCTCGGAGCCGGATGCACAGGCCGAGATCGGGGTGATCACCCCGGCCTTGGCCTGACGGTCCAATCCGACCGCGGCGGCTGCTCCATTGGGCATGTACTTCTGCACGACCAGGGGCGAGACCGCCTTCAGGCCGCGTTCGCGCATGCCGTCATACGCCCAGACCAGCTCCTCACTGGAGCCCATCCCGGTGCCGATCGACACCATGAGGCGCCTGGTGTCGACTTCGGGTGAGCCGGCGTGCGCCCAGGCACGCCGGCTCAGCACCAAAGCCATCTTCTGCAAGTAGGAAAGCCGACGCAGCTCTGTCCGATTCAACCCCTCGTCGAACGACTCCGGGGTCTCGACGAGGTGCCCGCCGATACGAACCGGCAGGTCATACTCCTCGACGAATGAATCGGTGAGCCTGCGAATGCCGCTCTGGCCGTCCAGTAGCTTCTTCCAGGTGTTCTCCCCGTCCGCGGCCAAAGCCGTCGTCATGGCGTAGCCGGTGACGACGACGTTGGGGAGACCCTTTCCCGTTGCCAGCGTTGACATGGCTGTTGCGAACTTCCCTCTCTCGCGATCCGGTGTCAGTACCGCCCAAAGGCGAGCGCGACGTTGTGCCCACCGAACCCGAATGAATTGTTGATCGCGTACTTGTAGTCACCGTAACGGGGCTCGCCCGCGACGATGTCCAGATCGATCTCGGGGTCGGGTGTCTCGTAGTTCAGCGTGGGCGGGATGACCCCGTCACGCAGCGAGAGCACCGTCAGCACCGACTCCAGCGCACCGACCGCCCCGATGGAGTGGCCCAGCGCTGACTTGGGTGCGTACACCGCGGCGTGCTCACATCCGGCTTCCCGGATCGCGTTCGCCTCGGCGGTGTCACCGATCGGAGTGGCGGTTCCGTGCGCGTTGATGTGGTCGACGTCCTTGGCGGACAGACCCGCCAACTCCAGCGACCGCTTCATCGCGAAACCCGCCCGCTTGCCGTCGGGACCGGGAGCCACCATGTGGAAGGCGTCGGAAGTGATTCCGGCACCCATCAACCGGGCCAGCGGCTTGGCGCCGCGAGCCTTGGCGTGCTCTTCGGTCTCGATGATCATCAGCGCACCGGCCTCGCCGAACACGAATCCGTCACGGTCCTTGTCGAACGGCCGCGACGCCTTCTCGGGCTCGTCGTTGCGGGTCGACATCGCGCGCATCATCGAGAACGCCGCGATCGGCAGCGCCTCGATGCCGCCTTCGACACCACCGCAGACCGCGAAGTCCGCGTCACCCATGACGATCTGACGCCACGCGTGCGCGATCGCCTCCGAACCCGACGAACAGGCCGACACCGGGGTGATGACCCCGGCACGAGCACCGAGCTGCAGACCGACCACTGCGGCCGCGCCGTTGGGCATGATCATCTGAACGGCCAACGGCGACACCTTGCGGGGGCCGCCCTCGTTCATCAGGTCGTAGGTCTCGACGATCTTCTCGCCGCCGCCCAGTCCGGTGCCGATCACCACGGTGAAACGGTCCGGGTCCACCTCAGGCGTGCCGGCGTTGTCCCACAGGCGAGTGCCGAGCAGCTTGGCCATCCGCTGGACGTAGGACATGCGCCGCATGTCCAACCGGCCCATGTGGTCGTCGACCGGGTCCTTGAGATGTCCGCCGATCTTGACCGGCAGGTCCCACTTGGAGACGAACTCGTCTTCGAGCACGTGAATGCCGCTCTCACCGGCGAGCAAGCCCTTCCACGTGCTCTCGATGTCCGCCCCGACTGAAGTCGTGGCCTCAACGGCGGTTACCACCACACTCGGGTAACCGCCGTTGGCCGTAGAAGGCTTAGAGGACACGATTAGCTCTCGGAACCGAACTTCTCGCGCAGCGCGGCGGCAGCCTCGGGGTTCTCGGCCTCGAGCTTCTGGATGTAGCCCACCACGTCACCGACGGTGCGCAGACCAGCGAGGTCCTCGTCGGGGATCTTCACGCCGTACTTGTCTTCGGTCTGAACCGCGATCTCCACCATCGACAGCGAGTCGATGTCCAGGTCGTCGACGAAGGACTTCTCGACGGTGACCTCGCTCGGCTCGATACCGGTCACCTCTTCGATGATCTCGGCGAGACCGGCGATGATTTCATCCTGGCTGGCAGCCACTGTGTTTCCCTTCGGTTGGATCCGCACGGGGTGTGCGGGGGTAATTACTGCGTATCTGGTTGTGCAGGGTTGGAGCGGGCTTGAAGAGGATTAGAACTCCGGCAGCCCGTCCAGATCCGCGGGGGACTTGACGGCGTGCGTCGGGGTCCCCCGAAGTTCGCGTTTGGCGATACCGGCCAGGGTTCCCGCCGGCGGGAACTCCACGATCGCGGTGACCTCGCGGGCCCGGAGCGTCTCGGTGCACAGGTCCCAGCGCACCGGCCGGGTCAGCTGTGCGACCAGGTGCTCCATCGCCTCGGCCGCCGACGCCACGGGTTGTCCGTCGCGGTTGGACAGCAGGATGGCGGTGGGCTCCGAGATTCCAGCGGCCTTGACCTGCTCGACCGCGGCGGAGTACGCCTCCAGCGCCGGTGCCATGTACTGGGTGTGGAACGCGCCGGCGGTGGCCAGCTTACGGACCCGGGCCTTGGCGGGCGGGTCTTCGGCGAGCTTGTCCAGCGCGGGCAGCGGGCCGGCTGCCACGATCTGGCCGACCGCGTTGCGGTTGGCCGGGGTCAGGTCGAGTTGCTCGAGGCGGGCCAGCACCTCGGCCTCGTCACCGCCGAGCACCGCGGCCATGCCGGTCGGCTCGAGTGCGCAGGCCTTGGCCATCTCGCGGCCGCGGGTGGCGGCCAGCATGACGGCGTTGTCGGGGGAGATGACGCCGGCGATCGCATAGGCGGCGATCTCACCGACGGAGTGGCCGGCCACGATGACATCACTGCCGCTCACCGGGCCGTTGCGCCGCTTGGCCAGCTCGGCATAGGCCAGCAGGGTCGCCGCTACCACCAGCGGCTGGGTGACCGCGGTATCGGTGATCTCCTCGGCGGTCGCGGTGGTGCCCAGTGCGATCAGGTCCAGGCCGGCGATCTCCGACCAGGCGGCCAGCTGCTCGCGCGCGGCATCTGCGCCGGGCGCCTGGAGCCACGGCGAGAGCATGCCGGGGGTCTGAGATCCCTGTCCGGGAGCGAGCAACGCAATCACGTCTTTAAGAGAACATTGTGAAGCGCGATTTGCAGGATGTCCTAGATTATGAACATTGTCTTATGTTTTTGTGGAGACCCTACAAACCTGCCGTTCGATGCGACGCGTTCGATACCGAACTGCGACAACTGTCCGCCGTTGGTGCCCACCTGTACCCGCCCCAGAGCGCGTCTCGGCGGGTCATTCCTCCGGGCTGACCAGAGGTTCGTCGGGACCGCTGGAGGGTAGCGGTGCGGCGGCATAGGCCACGTTCGCGCTGCTGAAACTGGCGTGCTGCGCTTGGTTGGCCAGCCGCCCGACCGTGGCGGCAACCCGCAGCACATAGGCGTCGCGCGGCACGGCCGGATCACGTCCGGTGAAGTCGGCGATCCGCTTGAGCCGGTAACGGACGGTGTTTGGATGAACGAACAACTTGCGGGCACAGGCCTCGATCGCGCCGCCACAGTCCAAATAGGCGTCCAGGGTCTCGGTGAGTGTGGGCCCGGCTTCGGCCAGCGGCCGCATCACATCGGTGTGCAGGGCCGCGATCGCTGACGCATCGCCGATCAGCGCCCGCTCCGGCAGCAGCTCGCGAGCCAGCACCGGCCGCGGTGCTCCGGTCCAGCCCACCACGGCGTTCATCCCTGAGATGGCTTCGCTGGCACTGTGATAGGCGGCGGTCAGCGTCGGCGCCGTCGGTCCGATCACCACCGGTCCGTCGGAGAACGCGCCGAGCAGGTCGGCGAAGAACTTCTGCGTGGGTGTCAGCGGGCCGGACACGATGGCCACCAGCCACGTCCCGTGCACGTCGGTCAATGCCGCCCGCCCGTGGTGTTCGGCGACATCACGGACGTCTTGGCTGGCCTTCTGTCCGGCGTAGGCGTCCGGGCCCGGTGGTGCGGTGCCCACCACGACGGTGGCGGGGGCCGTGGTGTCCCAGTTCAGTGCGGCCGCGCGGCTCAACAACTCCGGACCGGTGTCGCCGCGCACCACGGCGTCCACCACGCTGGCCTCCATCCGGGAATCCCAGGTGCCGCGCGCCTCGGCGGCGTCGGCGTAGGCGGAGGCGGCGGTGAAGGCCAGGTCGCGGCTGTACTTGAGGATGCCCACCGTCAGCGCGGTCACCTGCTCCTCGGAGCGGGCCAACAGGGGCACGACCTCCTCGAAGAACTCCATGGTGACCCGCACCATGTCCACGGTGTGCCGCAGCGCGATGTGGCGGGTCAGGTCCTGGGGCACCAACTCGAACGCCTGGGCGGTGTGGCTGACGTTGCCGTGTGGGTCATGCATCCACTCGGCAAAGTTGACCACCGCGGTCTGCACCACCAGGGCCACGCTGGCCCGCTGGGCGGCCTCCAGGTCGTTGAAGAACGGCAAGCGGTCACCCATCATCGACACCGATTCGGTGGCCAGCCGGCCCGAGTAGTGCTTGAGCCGGCGCAGCAGGGTGTCCGGGACGGCGCTCAGCAGGTCCAGCGTGGAGCGCGGCAGGGCGGGGCCCGCCGGGTTGTCAGCCATTTCTAAAAGCTACGCCTGTTTTCTATGCAGAACTGACAACCGACGGGTGGCGCGTCAGGCCTCTTGCTAGGCCACCCCAGAATCTGACGTCTGCTCCGGGGCGGCCAACACGTCGTCGATCTGGTACTGCGTCGCCGCGGTCACCGCGACGGAGGCGTCGATCGCCCCGTCGCGGGCCAGCGCGGCGAGCACCGCCACCACCACCGATTCGGCGTCGGTGTTGAAGTAGCGCCGTGCGGCCGGCCGGGTGTCGGAGAACCCGAACCCGTCGGTGCCCAGGGTGACGTAGCTGCCGGGCACCCAGGGCCGGATCTGCTCGGGCACCGCCCGCATCCAGTCCGACACCGCGACGACCGGTCCGGTGGCGTCCGCCAATGCCTGCGTCACGTACGGCACCGCGGCCGGGCTCTCCGGGTGACGCAGCCGCTCGCGCTCGATGGCCACCCCGTCCCGGTTGAGCTCACCCCAGCTGGTCACCGACCAGACGTCGGCGGCCACATCCCAGTCGGCGGCCAACATGTCGGCGGCACGTAGCGCCTCGGGCACCGCCACCCCCGAGGCCAGGATCTGCGCGGTGTTCGACCGCGATTCGCTGGCCCCGCGGAAGCGGTAGATGCCGCGCAGCAGGCCCTCGGGGTCGAAGCCCTCGGGCTCGGCCGGCTGCACGTAGGGCTCGTTGTAGAGCGTGACGTAGAAGTACACGTTCTCCGGGTCCGGGCCGTACATGCGGTGCAGGCCGCTTTCGATGATGTGGGCGACCTCGTAGGCGAACGCGGGATCGTAGGAGACCACCGCTGGGTTGGTGCTGGCCAACAGCAGCGAGTGCCCGTCGGCGTGCTGCAGCCCCTCACCGGTCAACGTTGTGCGCCCCGCGGTCGCCCCCAGCACGAAACCGCGCGCCATCTGATCGGCGGCCGCCCACAGGCCGTCGCCGGTGCGCTGGAAGCCGAACATCGAATAGAAGATGTAGATCGGGATCATCGGCTCGTCGTGGGTGGCATACGACGTCCCGACCGCGGTGAACGAGGCCGTCGAGCCGGCTTCGTTGATGCCCTCGTGCAGGATCTGGCCGACTTCGCTTTCCTTGTAGGCCAGCATCAGGTCGGCATCCACCGAGGTGTAGAGCTGGCCGTTGCGGTTGTAGATCTTCAAGGACGGGAACCACGAGTCCATCCCGAACGTGCGCGCCTCATCGGGGATGATCGGCACCAGGCGCGGGCCTAACTGCTTGTCCCGCAACAACTCTTTGAACACCCGCACGGTCGCCATGGTGGTGGCGACCTCTTGGTTGCCCGACCCCTTCTTGACCGCCGCGTAGGCCTGCGAGCCTGGCAGCTCCACCGTTTTGGCCTGGGTGCGGCGGTGCGGCACGAAGCCGCCCAGGGCACGTCGGCGGTCCAGCAGGTAGCGGATCTCGGGTGCGCCTTCGCCGGGGTGGTAGTACGGCGGCAGGTACGGGTTCTCCTCGAGTTCGGAGTCCGGGATCGGAATCCGCATCTCGTCACGGAAGTCCTTGAGGTCTTGCAGCCGGAACTTCTTCATCTGGTGGGTGGCGTTACGGCCGGCGAAGTAGCTGCCCAGGCTGTAGCCCTTGATGGTCTTGGCCAGGATGACGGTCGGCTGGCCCTTGTGCTCGACGGCCGCGCGGTAGGCGGCGTGGACCTTGCGATAGTCGTGGCCGCCGCGCTTGAGGTGCCAGATGTCCTGGTCGGACAGATCCTCGACGAGCGCCTTGGTGCGCGGGTCGCGGCCGAAGAAGTGCTCCCGCACGTAGCCGCCGTCGTTGGCTTTGTAGGTCTGGTAGTCGCCGTCGGGGGTGACGTTCATCAGATTGACCAGGGCGCCGTCCCGGTCGGCGTGCAGCAGGGCGTCCCATTCGCGCCCCCACACCACCTTGATCACGTTCCAGCCCGCGCCGCGGAAGAACGATTCCAGCTCCTGGATGATCTTGCCGTTGCCGCGTACGGGGCCGTCCAGGCGCTGCAGGTTGCAGTTGACCACGAACGTCAGGTTGTCCAGGCCCTCCAGCGCCCCGACGTGCAGCAGCCCGCGGCTCTCCGGCTCGTCCATCTCGCCGTCACCCAAGAAGCACCACACGTGCTGGTCGGAGGTGTCCTTGATTCCGCGGTCGTGCAGGTAGTGGTTGAACCGGGCCTGGTAGATGGCGTTCATGGGGCCCAGGCCCATCGACACCGTGGGGAACTCCCAGAAGTCCGGCATCAGCCGTGGGTGCGGGTAGGACGGCAGGCCGCCGCCCGGGTGGCTGTGCTCCTGACGGAAGCCGTCCAGATCGTGGGGGCTCAGCCGGCCCTCGAGGAAGGCGCGCGCGTAGATGCCGGGGGAGGCGTGGCCCTGGATGAACACCTGGTCGCCACCGCCGGGATGGTCCTTACCGCGGAAGAAGTGGTTGAACCCGACCTCATACAGCGTCGACGACGACGCGTAGGTCGAAATGTGCCCGCCGACTCCGACCCCGGGGCGCTGCGCGCGGTGCACCATCACCGCGGCGTTCCAGCGGATCCAGCTGCGGTAGCGGCGCTCGGTTTCCTCGTCGCCGGGGAACCAGGGCTCCAGTTCGGTCGGGATGGTGTTGACGTAGTCGGTGGAGGTGAGCGCCGGGATGGCTACTCGCTGCTCCCCGGCGCGTTCGAGCAGTCGCAACATCAGGTAGCGGGCGCGGGCCGGACCGGACCGGGCCAGCAGTTCGTCGAAGGACTCCAGCCACTCGGAGGTCTCCTCGGAGTCGATGTCGGGGAGATAGGAGGCCACCCCCTCGCGGATCACCCGAACCCGGTCGGATTCGGTTGTGCTGCTTGGCTTTTTGGCCAGATCCTGATGTACGGCCTCAGTGGTCAACGCAATGCTCCTTGGTTCGGAGGTCAATATGTGCCTCCCGGCTTGTGGCCAGGACGACACCAACCGATCGATTCGCCGGTCTCGTCTTTTCTATCGTGCCCCACCGGACACCCGACCGCCGGTGGGCGAGTGCCGCTGGGTGGGCTGATCTCGGCCAGGTGGCAGGTACGCGGTAACGTTTGAAGTTGTGCTGACCCGACGGCGGATTGCCTCGCGCGCCCAGACGCGGCGACACGCTCGGGTAGGTGCGTCAGTGGCCGGTGTCGTTGCGGCGTTGGCAATGGGCGTTGTCGGCTGCACCAGCATCATCGGTGGCAACCCGCAAGCCGACACTTCCGAGGCCCCGGTCTATCGCTCCTCGGTCTCGGCGTCGGTGTCGGCTTCGGAGGCCACCTCGAGCATTCGTGAGACCCAGCGTCAGCAGTCGATGACGACCCAGGCGGTTCGCGGTGCCTGCGGCCGGTTTGCCTCGAGCAGCAGCGACGCCGTCGACGTGGTGAACAAGTACGTCGAGGCGTTCAACAACGGCGGGGATATCTCCGGAACCGCCGGGCCGGCAGTGGAGGCACTCAACCACAGTGCCGACGAGGTTGCCGCGGCGATCAACGAGAAGTTGTCGCAGGACCTGACCGACGCGTTCAACACCTACGCACAGGCCGCGCGCGGCGTCGCGACCGCAATCTCTTCCAAGGCGCCGGTATCGGTGTACAACGCCCGCAAGGATGAACTCAACCGGGCTCGGGACAAGGGGATGCAGCTGTGCAAAGCCTTCTGAGCCCGCCCAGCACGCTGAGCTGTGCAACGATGATTCACATCACACACAGCGCTGATGATCGAAGGAGGTCGCACGGTGGTCGCGGCGGATAACGCCCCGAGCTTCGCCCGCAAACTGGGCATCGAGAGCAAGCAGTTGGTCCAGGAGTTCGGCTGGGACGAGGACGCCGACGACGACATCCGTGTCGACGTCGAAGAGGCCGCCGGCAGTGAGCTGCTCGACGAGGACACCGATGAGGTAGTCGATGTCGTGCTGCTCTGGTGGCGCGACGGCGACGGGGATCTGGTGGACACCCTGATGGATGCGATCACCGCCTTGGCCGATGACGGGGTGATCTGGGTATTGACACCCAAGACCGGCCGTTCCGGCCACGTGCAGCCCGCCGAGATCGCGGAAGCGGCGCCGACTGCGGGCCTGATGCCGACGTCGTCGGTCAACCTGGGGGACTGGAGCGCCAGTCGCCTGGTGCAGCCCAAGTCCCGCACGGGGAAGCGTTGATGCTGCAAGTCGGTGCCGAAGCTCCGGACTTCACCCTCAAGGACCAGAACCAGCAGCCGGTGACGCTGAGCAGCTTCCGGGGCGACAAGAACGTTCTGGTGGTGTTCTTCCCGCTGGCCTTCACCGGGATCTGCCAGGGCGAGCTGGGTCAGCTGCGCGACCACCTACCCAGCTACGTCAATGACGAGAGCGCGGCGCTGGCGATCTCGGTGGGCCCGCCGCCCACCCACAAGATCTGGGCGACCGAGAGCGGGTTCCTGTTCCCGGTGCTCTCGGATTTCTGGCCGCACGGCGCCGTCAGCCAGGACTACGGGGTGTTCAACTCCGACACCGGCTTTCCCAACCGCGGCACGTTCGTCATTGACAAGTCCGGCATCATCCGGTTCGCCGAGATGAAGCAGCCCGGTGAGGCGCGTGACCAGCAGCTCTGGCTTGACGCGTTGGGCGCCTTGAAGTCGTGATCGTTTTGGGCCTGGGGTACCGGTCCAGGTAACCTGCCCGAGGCAGGGGCGCGTAGCTCAGTGGTAGAGCTCTGGTTTTACACACCAGCGGTCGGCGGTTCGATACCGTCCGCGCCCACCAGTGTTATTGCAGGTCGTCGTCTCATTGCTCGGTCGCCTTAGGTACTGCGGGCTGCGCGGGTGCACACAATGTCCCGGTGTGTCCAGAGATTTGAGGTGGGAGGCAGCGAATACCGCATCCGAGCAGCAGGCAAGTGACTGGCGCGGCGGGAGCTATTGTGTCGCGACTGGTGGTGTATGTGTTGTATCCGAAGCGGTTAGGTGACGCCATGGAAGGGGCGAGGTTTGCCCGATAGACCTCTAAACGACTTCCTCTGGCAGGTGACCCTTCCCGCTGTTCGTGCAGCTTGGTCAGCGGGACGCGAATACGTCGACTCCGGCAAGCACTATGTGCCGAAGCTCCACCGACCACGTTTCTCGAGAAGTGACCGCGGATGGCCGTCAACTGTGGCGCGCGAGCTTTTCGAGCGTTCCGATGACGATGACCCGATCAACTGGGCCGAGATGTTCGGGGCCGCGGGACAAAGGTTCACCAGGGTGGCCATAGAGGATGTGCCCGAGCTATGCTCCGCGATCGATGAAGTAGTCGAGGAAGCAGCTCGTGACCAAAATTTTTGCCGCCGCCTGAATCCGTTTCATAATTCCGACGACGCCGAGTGGCGCGAAGGTCAGTTGCGGTTCGATTACAGGAAATTCTTTGTCTCCGAGATCATTGCGCGCGCCGAGGCGACTGGAGTCGACTCGGACGATGCGCTGCTAGATATTTACTTACAGTTAGAGCGGGCACGTTTTCTCGATGTCCTAGGTGGCGACCTTGTCGTACCACTTGTGCTTACGGATGTGGGGGTCCACCATCTCGAGCTCAACAGCGACGTTTACATCGAAGAGATATCGAAGGACCTGCATTGCGCTCGTGCTCCGCATGTGCTGTATTCCGGAGAGGTCAGCGGCCACCTGACAGCTGCTGCCACCCACGCGATAGTTGTTCGGGACCTTCGGGTTGACAACAGTGATTACTCAAAACGAAGACTCGCGAGCCTCTATGGAATCTCGGTGGTCGATCCCCGCGAGATAGCCAAGGTAGACCAAGTCATACAGGCCATCCACATCGTCTCTGGTGCACCCACCGGGTATACCCAAGTCCTGATCCGGCCGCACAACTGGGCGGACTGCTGGACTGCGGACTTGCCGGCGGTCTATAAGGCACACACTTATAACCACTATCCGAAGTCCAACGGCTTTGAACCCGAGTGGAGGATTCCCCGCGAGCCGTTAAATGAAAGCGCGGTGGCCGAAATTATCCCGGCATTCAGCGCGCTTTCCTCAGCTCCAAAGAATGTCGGAGTAGCGGCGAGACGTGCTATCCGAGCAATGATGCGTACTGATGATGAGGACCGGACGTTAGATTCGATGATCGGCATCGAAGCCCTGTTGCTCGACAACCAAGCCGAACTGAGCTTTCGAATGGCACTCCGTGCCGCCGCTGCGCTGTCTTCAGAGTTTGACCCAGCGATGATTTTTGCGCTCGCCAAAAAGGTTTACGACCATCGTTCCGAAATTGCCCACGGCGCAACGCCGAAGAAGGCGACGTTCACGCACGCCGGGACCACTTGGCGCAGCGCAGACATTGCGCCATCGCTCCTTCGAGCGCTGTTGCGAAACTATCTTTTGGCCTCCAATCCCTGGACCAAAGAGGATTTAGATAACCGTGTACTAGCTGCACTTAGCGCCTACCAGCCAGAGGCCGCCGATGCAAATGGTACCGACCCTGGCGGCTCAAGCGGCTCAGACTGAACACCAGGGCAAGCTGCAGTTGCGTGTTCTGCAAATACCACTGCTGACCAGCGATCACCGGGGCGGCCCGTGGAAGCACTGCAGTCGCCGCCTGACCGCAGGACACCCTGAACCGCTCATTCCCATCGAAAGAGCTGCCGGTAAAGAGCTTCGACTGGGTGTGGTTCGGGCGGTCGGTATCCGTTATCAGTCACTTTGCCGAGAAGGTCGATGGCGTTCGGAGCGCCCGCCGGTTTGGTGCACATGATCAGATGAGTGAACAGGTCGATGTACTCCAGGCTGGCCTTGAACAACTCGACGGCCGTAGTGGCGACCTCGGCTACGGTCGTCGGGTGGCCCCAGATGGCGTTGGGTGGTGTTGCCTGCCAGACGCCCAGGCGGTCGACTAGCTCTTGAGTCAGCTCGACATCGGTCTGGCTGAGGTCAATTGCGATGGCCTGGCTGTTGCCATAGGTCCGGTTGGTGAATGCCCCGGTGGGTAGGACAGCATCGTGGATGCGGTTGCGTAGCTGCGAGCAGGCGAAGGCGAACCGCTGCAACTCGCGCAACCGGGTCAGCTGTGGGGCACCGGCGTAGTTGGGGCCCACGTAATCATCAAGCGTCTTGGCTGAGTGCAACGACTTTCGAAGATCTCTAGTCGAAGTCGGGTCGAGCCAGCGCACGAACGCGCGGCCATAGCCGTCGAAAACGGCCATCAGATAGAGCATTTCGCGGTCAAACGCTTCGCTGACGAATTCGATTGTGTCTGCTGTGGGGGCTGCGTCATGCCCGTTGGTTCGGCTCAACCCGGCGATGACCTCATCGAGTGCCCGGGCCGCTCGGCGGATGCGTGTCCGTATGGTGTCGATCTCGGCGAGGGCCTGAACGTCGCCGAGTTGGAAGGCGACTATACGGAACATGTCGAGCCACCCCAGCAGGCTCGCCAGTCCAATGTCGTACACCTCTCTCACCGACGGGGGTTCCATCTTCCGGGTGACGCCGATGGATGGACCGCCGGACCGATACTCGGCGACGATCCGGTTGCCGGTCATCCGCAGGTAGTGGCCGAATATTGGGTGCAAATCGTCGGGGGTGACCGAGGTGACGATGTCGTTGTCGCCCACGTCGGCTCGGCCCACCGACCGAGCAAGCGAGACGATCACATCTGTGCCGAGCCCGTACCCCGCAGAAGCGCGTACCGCCGCACGAATGCGCTCATCGGCGCTCAAATCCGTCGCCGTGGTGTTTTGCGCATCGAGCAGAGCGTGTATGTCGAAGAAGTGGCATTTGCGCCAACCCCGGCGCTGTTCGCCGTGCATGGTTGAGACGGTGAACTCCACCGAGTCCAGGAAGCGGTCCGCGCCCTGCGGGCCGGTGTAGTGAATGACGTAGTGCTCCTCGACTTCGCATGTCTCTTTCCAGGCAGTGACCAGGTCGGCGTCGTCATCGTCAAACACCATCAGCATCGGGGTGACGACGTCGCGACGTAGGACATGGATCAAGTCCTCGTAGTCCGCTGGTCGCGGACCCAGGGTGCGCAGGTCCAGTCCAACGGTCAGAGGCCGTGTGGCCGGAGTGATCGGGAACAAGGGTTGATATTCCTTGGCGACAGCGTGGGCGTAGCGCACGAATTTCGCGTGGGGAGCATCTGACGGAATCACAAGTGCGGTCTGGGCGGCATTCGGAGAGACCATGGATCGATTCTGGCCTTCGCCCCCGACGCGTCCCGGTGTTTCGGATTCATCCCTCTTCGTGGGTCGAACGCGCGTTCGCCGTGTTGCCGCCAAGTTGCTAAGACACCGCCTAACGCGGTGGAGACATCGCGACATCAGGCGGACTCATGCATGGATCCCGACCTGGTCACACTGGACAGCGTAGGCACCTGTTCATTTTCTCCGGTCCCCTACACACCAGCGGTCGGCGGTTCGATACCGTCCGCGCCCACCAGTTGTTTGACTTCGCCGTAGATCGTCAATGCGGTGGGAATGACAACCTCTCCGACACCGGATGAACCCACTCCACCGTCGCCGCCCGTTCCTCCGCAACGGGCGCCGAGCGGCCAGTGGGGCGTACCGCCGTCGACCAGCCCGCAGCTGACTCCAACGGGCCGCTCAGCCAAGCCGCCAGGTGTTCGAGCGGTGCTGTGGGCGGCTTTGCTGGTGCTGATCGGGGTCATCGCCCTACTGATCGTGTTATCGGCCTGACTGGGCGTCGCTGGGCCGCGTCTTCAGTGCGAATGAGCGTGGCCGGCATGCTCCAGGCCCACCTGATGGGTGTGCGGATGGCTGTGCACGGTCCCATCTTCGTGCGTGTGCTCGTGCTCATGCTCGATGTGGTCGTGCTCGTGAGTGTCGTGCACGTGGGTGTGCGTCAGACCGTCGTGAGTGTGTTCGTGTGCATGCGGCGCATCGTGCTCGTGGTTGTGGTGCGACATGGGTGGCTCATCTCCCTTGTTCGATGGCGCGCTGCCGCAATGCGGGCAGCGCCTCTCCGGCGGCGGCCGGGAGGTTCTTGGCGGAGCGGTGATGCGGCGGCACCCCCGGGCCGGCATGCTCGGCGTTGAAGACGGCGTCGGTGACCAGCTGGCAGACGTGCTCGTTCTCCATGCTGTAAAAGATCGTGGTGCCCTCGCGGCGGGTGCGCACCAGTCGCGCCATCCGGAGCTTCGCCAGGTGTTGGGATACCGAGGGCGCCGGTTTGCCGACGTGCTCGGCGAGTTCGTTGACCGACATCTCCCGGCTGGTCAGCGCCCACAGCACCTGAACCCTGGTGGCGTCGGCCAGCATCCGGAACACCTCGACGATCAGGCCGACCTGATCCTCCGGTAGCCGATCCGCTGGACCATTATCTGCATGCATACGCAAATAGTAAGCCTTGGGGCCTCTGGGGTGTCAACCCTCGGCTCGTCCCCGGGGCCGATGAGGCGGTCGGTAGTGTCCAGCGGGCAAGTCATCACGCACTAGTGGAGGTAGCCCCGATGTCGACGCAGTCCATGCGCCAGCCCATTCATTCCGGGCATCTCACCGTGGGCGCCCTCAAGCGCAACAAAGACAAGCCGGTGCTGTTCCTCGGCGACACCACGTTGACCGGCGGTCAGCTCGCCGAGCGCATCAGTCAGTACATCCAGGCGTTCGACGCGCTCGGAGCCGACGCAACCGGCCTGTTGTCACTGAACCGTCCCGAGGTGCTGATGATCATCGGTGCCGGGCAGATACGGGGTTACCGGCGCACTGCACTGCACCCGCTCGGTTCGCTGGACGACCACGCCTACGTACTGGCCGACGCCGAAGTCAGCACGCTGATCATCGATCCCACACCGGCTTTCGTGGAGCGGGCCCTGGGCCTGCTCGAAAAGGTGCCGACGTTGCGCCAGGTGTTGACCATCGGCCCGGTGCCGCCGGAGCTTGAGGGGAAGGCCGTAGATCTGGCCGCGGAGGCGGCCAAGTACGACCCGCAGCCCCTGGCGGCCGCGGACCTGGCCCCAGACCACATCGGCGGCCTCACCTACACCGGCGGGACCACCGGCAAGCCCAAGGGCGTCATCGGCACCGTGGCGTCCATCACCGCGATGACCACTACGCAGCTCGCCGAGTGGGAATGGCCCGAGCACCCGAAGTTCCTGATGTGCACCCCGCTGTCGCATGCCGGCGCAGCGTTCTTCGTGCCGACGATCATCAAGGGCGGTCAGCTGGTGGTGCTGACCAAATTCGACCCGGCCGAGGTGCTGCGGGTGATCGAGGAGCAGAAGATCACCGCCACCATGCTGGTGCCGTCGATGATCTACGCGCTGATGGATCACCCCGATTCGCACACCCGCGACCTGTCGTCGCTGGAGACGGTGTACTACGGCGCCTCGGCGATGAACCCGGTCCGGCTCCAGGAGGCCATCGACCGGTTCGGCCCGATCTTCGCCCAGTACTACGGCCAGTCCGAGGCGCCGATGGTGATCACCTACCTGGCCAAGGGCGACCACGACCAGAAGCGACTCACCTCATGCGGCCGCCCGACGCTGTTCGCCCGGGTGGCGCTGCTGGGCGACGACGGCAACCCGGTGGCCCAGGGCGAGGTCGGCGAGATCTGTGTGTCCGGGCCCCTGCTCTCAGGCGGCTACTGGAAGCTTCCCGAGGCCACCGCTGAGACATTCCGGGATGGCTGGATGCACACCGGCGACCTGGCCCGCGAGGACGAAGACGGCTTCTACTACATCGTGGACCGCACCAAGGACATGATCGTCACCGGCGGCTTCAACGTCTTCCCCCGCGAGGTCGAGGACGTCATCGCCGAGCACCCCTCGGTGGCCCAGGTGTGCGTGATTGGCACCCCCGACGAGAAGTGGGGCGAAGCGGTGACCGCCGTGGTGGTGCTGCGCCCGGGTGTGGACAGCGATGCCGCCGCGGTAGCCACCATGACCGCCGAGATCCAGTCCGCGGTCAAGGAGCGCAAGGGCTCGGTCCAGTCACCCAAACAGGTGATCGTCGCCGAATCGGTGCCGGTGACCGCGCTGGGCAAGCCGGACAAGAAGGCGGTGCGCGCCCAGTTCTGGTCCGGCGCAGCGCGTTCGGTCGGCTGAATCAGCCCAGCGCCGCGGCCAGCTGCCGCCACTGCTCCCGCGGGAACGCGCGTGGGTCGGCGTCCAGCAGTTGCACGCAGACGTGGTCGGCCCCGGCGGCCCGGTGCTCGGCGATCCGGCTGAGCACGGCCTCCACGGTGCCCCAGGCGATGATCGCGTCGAACAGCCGATCGCTGACGCCGGCGATGTCGTCCTCGGTGAATCCCGACCGCAGCAGGTTGTTGGCGTAGTTGGGCAATGCCAGGTAGGAGCCCAGCCACTTGGTGCCGATCTCGCGTGCTTCGTCGCGGCTGGCGCACAAGATCGCGGTCTGCTCGGGCAGCAGCAACGGTCCCTCGCCCAGCTGCTCGCGGGCAAACCGGGTGTGCTCGGGGGTAGTCAGATAGGGGTGGGCGCCGCGGCTGCGGGAGGCGGCCAGGTCGAGCATCTTGGGGCCGAGTGCCGCGAGCACCCGCGACTCGACCGGCACCGGCGCATCGGCGGCGTCGAGCCCGTCGAGAAACTCGCTCATCGCCCGCAGCGGACGGCGGTATCGCCCGGGATCCCCGGCGTCGATCAGCGGAGCATGGCTGACCCCGATGCCGAGCAGGAACCGATCACCGTGTGCCGCAGTCAGCGCTGCGTAGGACCCCGCGACGTCGGCCGGAGTGTGCATCCAGAGGTTCAGGATGCCGGTGGCGATGGCCGCGCTGCGGGTGGCGGACAGCAGGTTGCCCACCGCGTCGAACACCGGACCGCCGACGTCGGGTATCCACAGCGCACCGAAGCCCAGTTCCTCCAATTCGGCAGCGGCTTCGGCGGCCTCGCCCTGATCGCCGTAGCGCAGCGGCGCACTCCAGATGCCGACACCCGAGATGTTCACCATCGCCCCAGGATGGCATAGCGCTGCCGAAGGGCTACCGGCGCCGGCCGTATCGGTCGGTGAGCTTCTGCTCGACGGTCATCGGTGGCGCGGGTTCTTCCTCGCCCGCCTCGGGTTGCATCGCGGCGCGCTCCGCCCGGCGTGCCCGCAGCTCGGCGAACGCGAAGTACCCCAGACCTATTGGGGCCAGGATCCCGAACGCGATCCACTGAATCCCGTAGGACAGGAACGGTCCGGCATCCCGACGAGGCAGCGCGATCACGCCCAAGCCGCCGGGCTGGTCGTCGACGAGCTGCAGGTAGGACCCGGCCAGCGGGACGCCGGTCACAGATGCGACCTGCTCGGTGTTGATCGAGTACACCTGGCGAAAACCGTTCTCGGTGAACGGGTTCTTGCCGGGAATAGAGCCCTGGGAGTCACGCAGTCGCGCGGTGATGGTGACCTCCGAATCCGGTGGCGGCGCAATCTCCGGTAGCCGCGAGCCGCCGTCGTCGGTGCGCACGTAGCCGCGATTCACCAGCACGCTCGGCCCGCCTTTGACCGCGAACGGTGCCAGTACCTCCACCGCCGGCACCCCGTCGATCGACCGCAACCGCACCAGCACTTGCTTTTCGGCCAGGTAGTGCCCGGTGGCGGTCACCGGCCGCCACTGCTCGTCCGGTGCCGAGGAATCCTGATGCGGCAGCAGCGTGGTCACCGGCACGGGTTCGGCGGTCAGCGCGTGCTCAAGTTGGCTGTTCGCGCGGGAGGTGGTGGTGTTCTTACCCAATTGCCACGGCGCCAGCACGGTGAAGCACAGGTAGGCGAAGCCCAGCACCACCGCCGCCAGAGCCAGCCAGCTCGGGCGCAGCAGGAAGGCCAGGCGTCGCATCAGCCGCTCTCGCCCAACGCCAGCTGCCCGTCGACCCAGGCGTGCAGGCCCGGTAGCGCGGCCGCGATGACGGTGAACGCCTGCACGAAGTCGTCATGGCCGCCGTAGTAAGGGTCGTCGACGTCCGGCACCGCGGCACCCGAACGTGGATCGAAGGACCGCAGCATCCGGATCCGTTCGGCCGGAATGCCCAGCCCCTGCAGCAGCCCCACATGGTTGCGTCCCAGCGCCACCACCAGGTCCGCGGCCTCGTGCTCGGGCCCGACCTGGGCGGCGCTGTGCTCCACCGGGTAGCCGTTGTCGCGCAGCACCCGGTTGGTGCGTTCGTCGGCGCCCTTGCCGACGTGCCAGTCCGCGGTTCCGGCGCTGGTCACCCGCACAGTGCCGCCCAACCCGCGCTGCTCGAGCTGGTGGGCGAACATCTTCTCGGCCATCGGCGAGCGGCAGATGTTGCCGGTGCAGACGAACGTGACATGCAGCATCGGGTCAGACACCGAGTACCTCCCGTAGTTCGGCGACGGTCTGCACGCGGGCAACAGGACCGTCGGGGAATTCAGCGTTGGCGGTGCCCTCGTAGTCGGACTGGCCGTAGCCCCAGCCGACCAGCACCGTGTCGATGCCGTGCGCGGCCGCACCATCCACATCGTGACGCCGGTCGCCCACCATCAACACCCGCGCCGGCAGCGGCGCCAGCTGCCCCAGGGCGTGGGCCACCACCTCGGACTTCGCGGCCCGGGTGCCGTCGACGCTGGCCCCGGCAACCACCTCGAAATATCCGTCGAGCCCGAAATGGGCGAGGATCTTGCGGGCCGTCGGCTCGACTTTGGAGGTGGCCACGGCCAACCGGACCCCGGCGGCCCGCAGGTCGTTCAGCAGTGCGGCGACGCCGTCGAACATGGTGTTCATCTGCCATCCGCGGGAGGTGTAGTCGGCGCGATAGGCGGCGACCGCCGCCTCGGTCTGCTCGCCGAGGCCCATCGCGGCCAGCGTGTGGTGCATGGGCGGGCCGACCAGCCGCGCGGCCAGATCACCGTCGGGAATCGGCGCGCCGATGTGCTCCAGCGCGTGCCGGAAGCTGGCGACGATCCCGGCCGCGGAGTCGGTCAAAGTGCCGTCGAGGTCGAAGATCACCAATTCGGCGGCGGCGGTGCTCGTGCGCGTCACGGTCCCATTGTCCCCGACGTGCGCGGAGAGCTTGCCGGGTGGCGCACTACTGTCTTGCAGTGTGACCGCGCGGCTGGCTGACGTCATCGACGTACTGGATGCGGCCTACCCGCCCGGGCTGGCCCATTCCTGGGACTCGGTCGGGCTGGTCTGCGGTGACCCCGACGACGTGGTGAGCTCGGTGACGATCGCGGTCGACGCCACCGCGGCGGTGGTCGACGAGGTGCCCGACGGCGGCCTGCTCTTGGCCCACCACCCGCTGTTGCTGCGCGGGGTGGACACCGTAGCGGCCAGCACCCCCAAGGGTTCGCTGGTGCACCGTCTGATCCGGACCGGTCGCGCCCTGTTCACCGCCCACACCAATGCCGACGCGGCCTCGCCCGGGGTCTCCGACGCGCTCGCGGCAGCACTCGGGCTGACCGTGGAGTCCGTGCTGGAGCCGGCCGGCCCACGCGCCGACACCGACAAATGGGTGATCTACACCCCGGCGGAGCACGCCGAGGCGGTCCGGGCCGCGGTGTTCGCGGCCGGCGCGGGCCACATCGGCGCCTACGCGCAGTGCAGTTGGAGTGTGCCGGGCACCGGCCAGTTCCTGCCCGGTGACGGTGCGACGCCGGCGATCGGCCAGGTGGGCCAGGTGGAGCGCGTTGCCGAGGACCGCGTCGAAGTGGTGGCGCCGGCGCGGGCGCGCGGGACGATTCACGCGGCGCTGCTGGCCGCCCACCCCTACGAGGAACCGGCATTCGACATATTCGCGTTGCAGCCGCTGCCCGCCGGGGTGGGGATCGGCAGGGTCGGCAGCCTGGCGACCTCGGAACCGTTGAGCGCGTTCGTCGCCCGCGTCGCTGCGGGCCTGCCAGCCACCTCGTGGGGTGTGCGCGCCTCTGGGGACCCCGACCTGCCGGTCTCGCGAGTGGCGGTCTGCGGCGGCGCGGGCGATTCCCTGCTGGATGCGGCGGCCACCGCCGACGCCCAGGTCTACGTCACCGCCGACCTGCGGCACCATCCGGCTGACGAGCATTCCCGGCGGTCCGCGATGGCGCTGGTCGACGTGGCCCACTGGGCCAGTGAATTCCCCTGGTGCGCGCAGGCCGCCGACGTACTTCGCTCGCATTTCGGTGCGGCGCTGCCGGTGCGTGTCAGCACGCTGCGCACCGACCCCTGGAACCTCGCGCACGAAGGAGACCGGTCATGAAGGCTGCTGTAGCTCAACAACGTTCGCTGCTGGAATTGTTGGAGCTGGATGCCGAGCTGGCCCGGATCACGCACCGTGCCGGGCACCTTCCCGAGCAGCAGGACCGCGAGCGCATCCAGGCCGAGCACACCGCGGCAGCCGACCGGCTGGCCGCGCTGGAGTTGGCCTTGGAGGACTTGGACGCCCAGGCCGGCCGCTTCGAGTCGGAGATCGACGCGGTGCGCCAGCGTGAGGACCGCGACCGCGCCCTGCTGGACTCGGGGCAGGCCGTCGCCAAACAGGTCGTCGATCTGCAGCACGAGCTGGAGACGCTGCAGAAGCGTCAATCCAGCCTCGAGGACTCGCTGCTGGAGTTGATGGAGCAGCGTGAGCAACTGCAGACCCAGGCCAGCGCCGAAGCGAGCGTGCTGGAGGGCCTGGCTGCTGATTTGGGCCGAGTGCAGGAGGCGATCGACACCGCCTTAGAGGAGATCGAGACCACCCGCGGCCAGCGTTCGGGCAGCCGTGAACGACTGGCCGCCGAGAT
Source organism: Mycobacterium sp. SMC-15 (assembly GCF_045310925.1). Taxonomy (NCBI): domain Bacteria; kingdom Bacillati; phylum Actinomycetota; class Actinomycetes; order Mycobacteriales; family Mycobacteriaceae; genus Mycobacterium; species Mycobacterium sp. SMC-15. Next base: position 119,426 of record NZ_JBJIAJ010000007.1, read on the forward strand.
CGACGCCGAGCTGTTGGCGCTCTATGAGCGGCAGCGGGCCTCGGCGGGAGTCGGCGCGGGCCTGTTGCGCGGGGGACAGTGCGGCGCCTGCCGGATCGAAATCGACCGCGGCCAGCTGGCGAAGATCTCGGCAGCGGAGCCCGAAGAGGTCCTGCGGTGCCCGGAATGCAACACGATCCTGCTGCGGGTCAAGAACTTCGGTTAGTGCTCTGGCCGGTGAAGGTGGGGGGATGAAGGTCGTCGTTGAAGCCGACGGTGGGTCACGCGGAAACCCGGGCCCGGCCGGCTACGGGGCGGTGGTGTGGTCCGCCGACCGCACCTCGGTGCTCGCCGAGGCCAAGGAGGCCATCGGTGTTGCCACCAACAACGTCGCCGAATACCGGGGCCTGGTCGCGGGATTGACCGAGGCGGCCCGGTTGGGTGCCGCCGAGGTAGCGGTGTTCATGGACTCCAAGCTGGTGGTCGAGCAGATGGCCGGCCGGTGGAAGGTCAAGCATCCGGACCTGATCACGCTGCACCGGCAGGCTCGCGAGCTGGCCTCGAGGTTCGACCATGTCCGCTACTCCTGGATTCCGCGGGAGCAGAATTCCCATGCTGACCGGCTCGCCAACGAGGCGATGGACGTCGCTGCCGGGATCGAGACGCCGGCGGAGAAGCCGGCTGTGCCTGCGCCCACGGCTCCCGGCTGGACCGGCGCGACGGGAACGGCTACTCGGCTGTTGTTGCTGCGGCACGGGCAGACCGAACTGTCGGTGCACCGGCGCTACTCCGGTCGCGGCAACCCGCCGCTGACCGACACCGGCCGCCAGCAGGCCGATGCGGCGGCGCGCTACCTGGCCCAGCTCGGCGGTATCGCGGCGGTCGTCAGCTCACCCCTGCAGCGCTGCCGTGACACCGCCGAGGCGGCCGCGAGACTGCTGCGGTTGGACGTGACCGTCGATGAGGATCTGACCGAGACCGATTTCGGGGCCTGGGAGGGGCTGACCTTCGCCGAGGCCGCCGAGCGCGATCCCGACCTGCACCGGCGCTGGCTCAAAGACACGTCCACGCGGCCCCCCGACGGGGAGAGCTTCGATGCCGTGCAGCAGCGGGTGATGGCCGCCCGCGACCGAATCGTCGCCGACCACACCGGCACCACCGTGCTGGTGGTGTCGCACGTGACTCCGATCAAGACGGTGCTGCGGCTGGCGCTGGACGCCGGCCCCGCCATCTTGTACCGGCTGCACCTGGACCTGGCGTCGCTGAGCATCGCCGAGTTCTACGGCGACGGACCCGCATCGGTGCGCCTGGTGAACCAGACGGCCTACCTGTAGCCGCCGGCCTGCGCGTCAGTCGTGCAGGTGCACGCGTTCGCCGTGGGTTCCGAAGATCACGATCGCCTCGGCCGGACCATCGACCGCGCCGAACCAGTGCGGTGTCCAGGTGGAGAACTCGACGGCCTCACCGGGCCCGATCAGGAAGTCGTCGTCGCCCAGCACCAACCGGAGCCGGCCGGACAACACGTACATCCACTCGTGGCCCTCGTGCACCGGCAACTCGGCGGGGCGGCGACGGCGCATACCGACGCGGATCTTGAAAGCATGCAGACCCCCGGCCGGGCCGTGCCGGGTCAGTGGCCAGTAGGTGATGCCGTTGTGGCTGTGCGAGGTGCCTCGCACCCGTGGGTCCTGATGCTGCGGGGCGCGCAGCAACTCGTCGGTGCTGACCGACAGCGCCTCGGCCAGCCGGGGCAGATGATCCAGCGCCAGGCGCCGCTTGCCCGATTCCAGCCTGCTCAATGTCGAGACATCGATGCGGGCGCGCGTCGCCACGTCCTCCAAGGTCAGCCCCTGCTGGGTGCGCAGCTCACGCAGTCGACGCCGCACCCGTAGGTCGACGCCACCGTCATCCGTGCTTGCCTGCATAGCAATCCAGGTTGCCAGAATCTTCGGCGGCACGGAAAGCACGAGTGCGTCTTTTCCGAAGGAGGGTTAGTGGGCTCCCTTTGCCTGGATGGCAAACGAGCGTGCTGTATTGCGATGCGGCCTGCATGCTCGATGCATGAGCGAAATCTGGGATTGCATCGTGGTGGGCGGCGGCGCGGCCGGACTCAGCGCCGGTCTGGTGTTGGGCCGTGCCCGGCGTAACACCCTGCTGGTCGACGCGGGCCAGCAGAGCAACCGCAGCGCACACGGAATCGGCGGCCTGCTGGGCCACGACGGCCGCCCGCCGGCCGAGCTCTACAGGCTAGGCCGCGACGAACTCGCCTCGTACGGTGTGCAGATCCGCTCCGGTGAAGTGGCAGAAATCGAAAGCGTCGACGGCGGGTTCGTGGTGCGGCTTCTTGGCGGTCGCGAAGAACGAACACGCCGCGTGCTGCTGGCCACCGGAATGACCTACCTGCCACCGGATCTCCCCGGCGTGGCGCAGCTGTGGGGCCGTTCGGTGTTCCACTGCCCGTTCTGTCACGGCTGGGAGGTGCGGGATCTGCCGTTGGCGGTGCTGGCTGACGGCGCCCGGGCGGTGCACATGGCGCTGCTGCTGCGGTGCTGGAGTGACGACATCGTGGTGCTCACCAACGGTCCGACCGAGCTGGGCGCCGACGACTGCAGCCGACTGGCCCAAGCCGGCGTCGAAATCGACGAACGGCCGGTGGCTGCGCTGGACGCGCACGACGGCGAGCTGGCGGCGGTGGTGTTCGCCGACGGTGAGCGGTTCCCCAGGCGCGGCTTACTGGTCGCGACCACTCTGCGCCAACGTGACCAGCTGGCCGAGCGCCTCGGTGTGGCTGTCGCGGAACCTGGTCCCGTGGCCCAAGACCCCGTCGGTGTCGATCCGTTGTGCCGCACCTCGATTCCCGGGGTATTCGCCGCCGGGGATTTGACGGCGGAGATGCCACAGGTGGCTACCGCGATCGCGGCGGGCTCCCGCGCCGCGGCGGCGGTGGTGCAGAGCCTGGCCGCCGACGACTACGGATTGCCGCTGCCGCCAGTCATGAATGAAAGGAACACAGACCGATGACCGACGCACTGCGCGACCCACGCGAATTCTGGGACGAGTTCTACAGTGGCGACGGACGGGTGTGGAGCGGAAAGGTCAACGTTCAACTCGCCGAGATCACCGCCGACCTGGCCCCTGGGCGGGCGCTCGATCTGGGCTGCGGTGAAGGCGCCGACGCGATCTGGCTGGCCGAAGACGGCTGGCAGGTGGTTGCGGTCGATGTCTCGGCCAACGCGCTGCAACGGGCCTGCGCCGCGGCTCAAGAGCGCCAGGTGATCTCGCGTATCCGCTTCGAGCGCCACGATCTGTCCACCAGCTTCCCGGCCGGCCGATTCGACCTGGTGTCGGCGCAGTTCCTGCACTCGCCGGTGCCACTGGACCGCGAAGCGGCGCTACGTCGGGCCGCCGACGCCGTGGCGGTGGGCGGACGGCTGCTGATCGTCGACCATGCCGCCGCGCCGCCGTGGGCAGGCGAGCACGTCCACGAGCATCACTTCGCCACGGCCGAAGAGGTACTGGCCGGGCTGGACCTCGATGAGCAGCAGTGGGAGCTGCTGCGGCTCGGGACGGCCGAGCGCGACGCCGTCGGGCCCGACGGCCAAAACGGAGTGCTGACCGACAACGTGATCATGCTGCGGCGTAAGGCGACCGTGCGCTAAAGCGGTGTCTTTCAAGCGGCGTCGTGGAAGATCAGCCCCAGCGTGAAGCGCTCACCCGAGCGGATCGGTGAGACGCCGTGGCGCACCGGCGCCGTCGACCAGCCGCGGGTGGAGCGCACCGGGCGATCGCGGGTGGTGAACACATAACCGTGGCCGTGCGGCAGTTGCACGGCCACGCCCCGAGACTGCGCACGCGGGCGCTGCTCGACGAGCAGGAACTCGCCCCCGGTGTAGTCGACGGCGGGGTCGCTGAGGTTGATCACTACCTGTAGCGGAAACACCAACTCGCCGTAGAGGTCCCGGTGCAGCGCATTCCAGTCGCCGGGGCCGTAGTGCAACATCAGGGCGGTCGGTTTGGTCTGGCCGGCACGGTGGCACTGGTGTAGCCATGCGTCGAAGTCGTCGGGCCAGGGCGTGTCGCGGCCCAGTCGGGTAGCCCAGTCCCGGGCGATCGGCAGCAGACGCGGATACAGCGCCCGCTTGAGCGCATCGATGGGATCGGGTGCCGGCGCCGCGAAATACCGGTACTGCCCGGACCCGTAGCGGTGGCGTTGCATGTCGACGGTGGCGCGGAAGCGCTCGTCGTCGGCGTAGCAACGCCGCAACCGCGCGGCCTCGGTGACCGTCAACAGCCGGGGCAGCAGCGCGCCGCCGCACTCGTCGAGCTCGGCGGCCACGGCATCCCAGTCGCCGGCGCCCACCCGCCGTTCCCAGCGCGTCATCGTCGTCGCCATGGCTGGGGGTCCTTCCGATCGGGTGCTATCGAGTCGGGTGCTATCGAGTGTGCGCCACGGCCCGCAAACCGCGCTGCGGGACGCGATGAGTGTCGTCGTTCGGGTCGGTTCGATTAAATCGCCGTGCGCCAAATCGCCGGCGCCTGGCAACCAGCAGCTTCCGTGAACAGCGCGGTAGTAGGCCATTTGGGGTCGTTGACAGCTAATTCCTGCACTTCTACTGTTCGGCCCACTACAGGAGGGGAGTGGCAATGCGCGGGAGATCAGCAGTGACATGCGCATCTGGTGGGGCAGTGGCGGAGTCGTCGTCGACTGGACGGCTCGTACGCGCGCGAACGGGCTGACGCGTTGGCGCACACCACAGGCAGGCAGCGATGAGCGGGCTCTCCTGGTCCAAGCCCGCGATCGCGGTCGGCGATTTCGTCGTGCTTGCCGGTGAGACGTTCGCGGCGATGGCGCGACCACCGTGGGCTTGGCGCGAACTGATCAACCAGATCTGGTTCGTGGCACGGGTGTCGATCGTCCCGACAATCATGCTGTCGATTCCCTACACCGTGCTCATCGTCTTCACCCTCAACATCGTGCTGCTGGAGATCGGCGCCTCTGATCTGTCCGGTGCCGGCGCGGCGCTGGCAGCCGTCACCCAGGTCGGCCCGGTGGTCACCGCCATCGTCGTCTCGGGCGCGGGCGCCACCGCCATGTGCGCAGATCTGGGTGCCCGCACGATTCGCGAGGAGATCGACGCCATGAAAGTGATCGGCGTCAACCCCGTCGAGGCACTCGTGGTTCCCCGCGTCATCGCGGCGACATTCGTTGCGGTGATGCTCTATTCGGTGGTCGCGGTGGTGGGCCTGACCGGAAGCTACGCGTTCGTGGTGTTCGTGCAGCACGTCACGCCGGGCGCTTTCGTCGCCGGGATGACCCTGTTGACCGGACTGCCGCAGGTGGTGGTTTTGCTGATCAAGGCGCTGCTGTTCGGCCTGTCTGCCGGACTGATCGCCTGCTACAAGGGGTTGTCGGTGGGCGGTGGCCCAACGGCGGTGGGCAACGCGGTCAACGAGACCGTCGTCTTCGCGTTCATGGCGCTGTTTCTGATCAACATCCTGGCCACCGCTTTCGGTGTGAAGGTCGCGCCGTGACGGCCGCCGACACTGCCCGGCGGGTGGGCGAACAGACCGCCTTCTACGGCGCCGCATTGGCCGCCATCGGGGATGCGATCCGCCGCTACCCCGGCGAGGTGCTGCGGTTGATCGCGGTGATGGGAATGGGGGCCGGCGCGCTGGCCGTCATCGGCGGCACCGTGGTGATCGTCGGCTTCCTCACTTTGTCCACCGGGGCCCTGATCGCGGTGCAGGGCTACAACACCTTGTCCAACGTCGGAATTGAAGCACTGACCGGCTTCCTGGGCGCCTTCCTCAACGTGCGGTTCATCGCCCCGGCCACCGCCGGGGTGGCGCTGGCCGCGACCATCGGTGCCGGTGCGACCGCGCAGATCGGTTCGATGCGGATCAACGAAGAGATCGACGCGCTGGAAGCAATGGGCATTCGGTCGATCACCTACCTTGCCGCCACCCGGATCGTGGCCGGTGTTCTGGTGGTGATCCCGCTCTACACCGTCGCCGTGTTGATGGCGTTCTTGGCGACTCGCTTCGGCACCACCGTGATCTACGGACAGTCACGGGGCGTCTACGACCACTACTTCTCCACCTTCTTGGAACCCACCGATCTGCTGTGGTCGTTTCTGGCCGCGCTGTCGATGGCCACCGCGGTCATGGTGGTGCACACCTATTACGGCTTCACCGCCAGCGGTGGCCCGGCCGGGGTTGGCGAGGCCGTCGGCCGCGCCGTGCGAACCTCGGTCACCGCGACGGTGTTTGTGCTGCTGACCATCACGCTGTCTGTGTACGGACAGTCCGGCAACTTCCACTTGTCGGGGTGAGGCGGGGTGAGGCGGGGTGAGTCGATGAGCATCAGCACCCACAACAGATCCCGCCGCGGCGGGATCGACCCGATCTGGTGGTCGCCCGTCCTGGTGGTGGTGATCGTGGCCTTGTGCGCCATGACCGCCCTGCTGTTCTCCGGAGCGTTCCGGGGCTATGTCCCGCTCACGCTGGTCTCCGATCGAGCCGGCTTGGTGATGGAGGACGGGGCGAAGGTGAAACTTCGCGGTATTCAGATCGGCGAGGTGAGATCCATTGGCAGCCAGCCGGGGAACGATCACTCCCGACTGTCCACCCTGAATCTGAAGATGTACCCGCGGCCCTTCGGCTTCCTGCCGAGCAACATCGAAGCCGAGATCAAGTCCAGTACAGCGTTCGGCGCCAAGTACGTCGATCTGGTCATTCCGACCGGCGGACCCAGTGGCCAACGGCTCAAGGCCGGCGCGGTGCTGCGTTCACGCAACGTGACGGTGGAAGTCAACACCATGTTCGAGAATCTGCAGGCGGTGGTGCACGCCATCGACCCCGCCAAGCTCAATTCGGTGCTCTCGGCGGTGGCCGAATCGGTGCGGGGCAGGGGAGACGTCATCGGGCGGGCCATCACCGGCGCCAACACGATGCTGACGGCGGTGAACCCACGCATGCCGACCGTGCAGCGCGACTGGCAACTGTTCGGCCAGACCACTCAGGCATATTCCGTTGCCGCGCAGAACATCCTGGAAATCCTGGACTCCGCGTCCACCACCAGCACCACCCTGTCCGGCCAGGCCGGCGAACTCGACGCGCTGCTGCTCGCCGCGGTCGGGTTCTCCGCGACCGGGATCGACACCATCGGTGCCAACCAGCCCGGATTGGTTCAGGCGCTCAACTTGATGGCGCCGACCACCGATCTGCTCGAGGAGTACTCGCCGACCTACACCTGCCTGTTCCAAGGGGCGCAATGGTTCCTGGAGAACGGCGGACGAGACGCCATGGGCGGCAACGGTAGATCGGTCATCATGGACGCCGCGATGCTCGCCGGCGACGACCCGTATCGCTACCCCGACAACTTGCCTTTGGTCAACGCCCGGGGCGGACCCGGCGGCAGGCCCAGCTGCGGCTCGCTGCCCGACGTGAGCAAGAACTTCCCGGTGAAGTATCTGGTGACCGACACCGGATTCGGCACCGGCCTGGACGTTCGGCCCAACCCGGGCATCGGTTTTCCCGGCTTCGCCAACTACTTCCCGGTCACCAAGCCGGAGCCCGAACCGCCAAGAATCCGCTATCCCGGACCGCCCGCGCCCGGGCCGGAGTCGCCATGAGAGGCAATATCGGCAAGACCCTGACCTGGGTCGTGTTGTTCACGGTGACGTGCCTGGTGTTCATCTTCATCCTGGTCACGGTCTTCGGGCAGTTCCGATTCGACTCCCGGGTGGGCTATCGGGCCGAGTTCACCAACGTGTCGGGACTCAAGGGCGGCAACTTCGTTCGCATCGCCGGTGTCGAGATCGGCAAGGTCACCAACATGGCGCTGCGTCCCGACGGCACCGTCACGGTCGACTTCTTGATCGACCGAGGGCTGACGCTCACCGAGGGCACCCGGGCCGCGGTGCGCTACGAGAACCTCATCGGCGACCGCTACCTGTCGTTGGAGCAAGGCGCGGGGTCGGTACGCACCCTTCAACCGGGCCAGACCATTCCGTTGACGCGGACCGAACCCGCACTCGACGTGGATGCCCTCATCGGCGGCTTTCGGCCCCTGTTCCGCGCATTGGACCCCGACCAGGTGAACGCGCTCAGCGGCGAGCTGCTCAAGGTGTTTCAGGGCCAGGGCGGCACCATCGCCTCGGTGTTGGCGCAGACCTCGGCATTGACCACGACACTGGCCGGCCGCGACGAGCTGATCGGCCAGGTGATCACCAACCTCAACACCGTGCTGGGCACCTTCAGCACCCGCGACCGCGAGTTCGGCCACGGGCTGGACTCGCTGACCCAGATGGTCCAGGGCTTGGCGGATCGCCGCACCGACATCACCAAGGGCGTGGCCTACATCAACGCCGCCGCCGGCTCGGTCGCCGACCTACTGACCGTGGCCCGCGAACCCATTCGTGATGTGGTGACGCAAACCGATCGGGCCGCCGGTCAGGTGATGGCCGACCGCGACTATGTCGACGATCTGGTCAAGACACTGCCCGACGCCTACCAGGTTCTGGCGCGCAACGGGCTCTACGGCGACTATTTCGGCTTCTACATGTGTGACCTGGTGATCAAGGTGAATGGCAAAGGCGGCCAACCGCTCTACTCCAAGATCATGAACCAGACGACCGGACGGTGCGCCCCGAAATGACCAGACCGAAACTGCCGCGGATCACCATCAAGCCGCTGGCCGAGCGCAACCGGCCAGCGGTCGGCGTCACCGGCATACTCCTGCTGATCGCCTTGGTGGTGGCGGTGTTCAGCTATGACAGGCTGCCGCTGGTCAAGGGCACCTCCGACTACGCCGCCTACTTCACCGAGGCCGGCGGCATCAAATCCAACAGTGACGTGCGGGTGTCGGGACTCGACGTCGGCCGGGTTGCCGGTCTGCGGCTGGAGGGCAACCGGGTCCGGGTGACGTTCACGGTCCGCAAGGGAGTCGTGCTCGGCGACCGCACCGAGGCCGCGATCAAGACCGAAACCGTGCTGGGCAACAAGTTCCTGGAACTGACCCCGCGCGGCGACGGCCATCTCACCGGTCCGATACCGGTCGAACGCACGACCTCGCCCTACGACCTGCCGGATGCCCTGGGAGATCTGACCGCCGTCATCAGCGGCCTGGACACCACGCAGTTGTCCTCGGCGCTGACCACCTTGGCCGAGACCTTCAAAGACACCCCACCGGACCTCAAGATGGCACTGCAAGGAGTGGCTCGTTTCTCCGACACCCTCGACAAACGCGACGCCACGCTGCGCCAACTGCTGGCCGACGCCAACAACGTCACCGGCGTGCTGGCCCGGCGCAGCGAACAGATCGCCGGCCTGGTCGCCAACAGCAACGCCCTGCTGAGCGAGCTGTTGTCGCAACGCAATTCCGTCGACGCATTGATGACCAACCTGACCGCGGTGTCGCGACAGGTGTCGGCCGTGGTCGACGACAACCGCCAGCAGCTCAAGCCCGCGGTGGACAAGCTCAACGGCGTCCTGGCGATCCTCGACAACCGCCGAGCCGACCTGCAGCGCACGCTCTACCTGTTTCGCCGCTACGCCATGTCGTTCGGCGAGGTGCTGGGATCCGGGCCGTTCTTCAAAGCCTCAGTGGTGAACCTGATCCCGGGCCAACTGGCGCAGCCGGCCATCGAAGCCGCCTTCTCCGATCTGGGTCTGGACCCCAATGTGCTGCTGCCCTCGCAGCTGAACGACCCGGCCGTCGGCCAGCCCGGCACCCCGCCACTGCCGATGCCGTTTCCGCGCACCGGACAGGGCGGCGAACCCAATCTGACCTTGCCGGACGCCATCACCGGCAAACCCGGAGACCCGCGCTATCCCTACCGAGAACCGCTCCCGGCGCCGCCACCGGGCGGACCACCCCCAGGCCCGCCCGCGCTCGGTCCGGCGGCAGACGGGGGCAACTGACATGGGCACCCACTCCGTGGCCGGTGTAACCCTGCCGGCCAGCCGCGCGCGACTCCTGCGGCTGGCGACCGCGGCCGTATTGGTGTCAAGCCTTGTCATCGCAGTGTTGCTGGTGGCCGGACCGCCCTGGGCGCAGCTGCGCAAGCACGTTTACACCGCCTACTTCACCAACACCAACGGGCTCTACACCGGCGACGAGATCCGCATCTTGGGGGTTGCCGTCGGCACCGTCGATCGCATCGAACCCTTCCCGGACACCGCCAAGGTGACCTTCTCCGTCGGCCGCCAATACCAGGTCCCCGTCGATGTGCGGGCGGCGATCCTGTCGCCGTCGTTGGTGAGCGCCAGGGCGATCCAGCTTGTCCCGGCCTACACCGGTGGTCCCGAACTGGCCGACGGTGCCAGCATTCCGCAGGACCGCACGGCGGTTCCGGTCGAATGGGACGACTTCCGGCAGCAGCTGGAGAAGCTCACCGATTCCCTGCAGCCGTCTGACACCGCCGGCCGCAGCGCCGTCGGTGCATTCGTCAACACCGCGGCGGCCAACCTGCGGGGTCAGGGCGACACCGCACGCGAGACGGTGATCAAACTGTCGCAGGCGATGTCGGCGCTGGGCGATCACAGCACCGACATCTTCAGCACGGTCCGCAACATGCAACTGCTGGTCTCGGCGCTGACCTCCAGCAGCGACCTGCTGGCGGCGTTCAACGTCAACCTCGCCGATATCACCACCTTGCTGAACAATTCGCCCCGCGAATTCGCCGACGCGATGACGAGCCTCGACGGCGTGGTCAACGACCTACGCGGATTCATCGGCGAGAACCGGGAGGGCTTCGGCGTCACCGTCGATCACCTGACGGCGATCACCACCGCACTCAACGAAAGCCGTGGCGACCTCAAACAGGTGCTGCACATCGCCCCCTCGGTGTTCCAGAATTTTGTGAACATCTACCAGCCGGCCCAAAGTGCGATCACCGGGGTGATGGCGCTCGGGAACTTCGCCACCACCGTCCAATTCATCTGCGGCGGAATCGAAGCTCTGGCGCGGGCGAACTCACTGCAGGCATCGAAGTTGTGCGTGCAATATCTGGCGCCGATCATCAAGAACCGCCAGTACAACTTCCTGCCGATCGGCGGCAACCCGTTCGTGGGCACGGCGGCGCGACCGAACGAGATCACCTACAGCGAAGACCGGCTCCGGCCGGGCGCCGCCCAACAGCCGGCCGAGCCGCCCCGCCAACCCCTCGACCCCGAGCTGGGCCTGCCCGGCCTGCTGCTGCCGTCGTCGCCACCGGAGGGCACCCCGTGAGGCGGCTAGTGGTCATCGCGCTGAGCATCACCGTCGCCTTCGGGGCCAGCGGCTGCCGGTGGCGGGGCCTGAACTCGCTGAGCCTGCCGGGCACCGGACGCGGCGACGGCAGCTACACGATCTCGGCCCAGTTACCCGATGTCGTGGTCATTCAGCAGAACTCACGGGTGCGGGTCGCCGACGTCAACGTGGGCAATGTGACCAAGATCGAGGTCCAGGACTGGCACGCGCTGGTGACCATGCGCATCGACAACAGTGTGCACCTGCCGGCGAACAGCACCGCCAAAGTCGGACAGACCAGCCTGCTCGGTTCGATGCATATTGAGTTGGCGCCACCGACCGACGAGCCGCCGCGCGGCGAACTGCAAGACGGCGCGGTCATCCCGCTGTCGAAGGCCGCCACCTATCCGACCACCGAGCAGTCCCTGGCGTCGGTTTCGCTGCTGCTCAACGGTGGCGGATTGGCACAGCTGCAGGAGATCAACCAGAGCTTTGCTCGCGCGCTGGCGGGACGTGAGAGCGACATGCGCAGCCTGCTCACGCAATTGGACACCTTCATCGCCGCACTCAACGATCAGACCGATGACATCATCTCGGCCACCGAGAAGCTGAACGGTCTGGTCGGCCAATTCGCCCGGCAGAACCGCACCGTCGACAAGGCGCTGACCACGATCCCGCAGGCATTGGCGATGCTGGCGCAGCAGCGCACCAAGATCGCCGACGCCGTCGACGCGCTCGGAAAGTTCAGTGCCATCGCGGTCTCCACCGTCGACCAGAGCCGGGAGGCCCTGGTGGCCAACCTGCGCAACATCGCCCCGGTGTTGCGCTCGCTGGCCGACGCCGGTCCGGCGCTGACGCAGGGCCTGGACTTCTTGTCCACCTACCCCTGGGTCAAGAGCAACATCCCCAATTGGTTTCGCGGCGACTTCGCCAATATCAGTCTGGTCGTTGATCTGACGTTGAGCCGGATCGACAGCGGCCTGTTCACCGGAACACGGTGGGAAGGCGACCTCACCGAGTTGGAAATGCAGTGGGGGAGAACCGTCGGTCAGATGCCCAGCCCATACACCGCCGGTAACCCGCTGATCGCCCCCTACCACTTCGGGGGGTACTGAGGTGTTTCGGCTGTCCCGCACCGTCTGGACCCAGCTGGCGATCCTGGCGACGGTCACCCTCGTCGCCGGCGGGGTGATGGCGTTCGGTTTCGTTAAGGTCCCGGCGCTTTTCGGGATCGGCCGCTACACGGTGACCGTCGAACTGCCGGCGTCCGGCGGGCTGTACCCGACATCGGTGGTGACCTACCGCGGCACCGAGATCGGCAGGGTCAGCGCCATCGACGTCGACGCCGACGGGGTGCGTGCGGTGCTGAAGCTGAACTCCGCGATCAAGGTGCCCGCGCAGGTGACGGCCGCGGTGCACAGCCGCTCGGCGATCGGTGAGCAGTTCCTCGAACTCACCCCGACCTCCAGGGCCGCCGATCAGCGGATGCTGCGTGCCGGTGATGTGATCACGGCGGATAAGGTGCGCATTCCCGCCGATATCGCCAACCTGCTCGACGCCACCAACCGTGCCCTGCTGGCGATCCCGCACGACGATCTGCGCACCGTGATCGACGAGGCGGACAAAGCGGTGGGCGGTCTGGGTGCCGAACTGTCCCGCATTGTCGCCGGATCGACCTCGCTGGCCATCGAAGGCGGCGAGGCCTCGCAACCCTTCGCGCAGTTGATCGATCAGACCCCACCGGTGCTGAATTCCCAAGTAGTCACCGCGGATTCGATCGCGACGTGGGCGCAGCGGCTGGCCTCGATCACCGGCCAGCTCAACGCCGAGGACCGGGCGTTCGCGGGCCTGCTCAACGTCGGCGCCCCGGCGCTCGATGAGGCCAATGCGCTGCTGGGCCGGGTGGCCCCGGCGCTGCCGGTGTTGCTGGCCAACATGGTCAGCCTCGGTCAGATCGCGGTGACCTTCCACCAGGGCATCGAGCAGCTGCTGGTGCTGTTTCCGCAGGGCACCGCGGTGATGTCGGCGATCACGCTGGCCGACTCGGGCCTCAACACGCCCTATCGCGGCATCTACCTGGACTTCAACCTCAATATGAATTACCCGCCGCCGTGCAACACCGGATTCCTGCCGGCCCGCCAACAGCGGGCGCCCAGCTCGGTCGACTACCCGGATCGGCCCGCCGGCGAGCTGTACTGCCGCGTTCCACAGGACTCGGACCTCAATGTGCGTGGGGCACGCAACATTCCCTGCGAGAACGATCCCGCCAAACGTGCGCCCACGGTCGAGATGTGCGAGAGCGACGAGTCGTACATCCCGCTCAACGACGGCTACAACTGGAAGGGCGATCCCAACGCCACCTTGTCCGGTCAGGCGGTGCCGCAGGATCCGCCGCATGCCCCTGCGCCCGCGCCGCCGGTCGCCTTCATTCCCTACGACCCGCAGACCGGGAGCTACGTCGGCCCAGACGGCAAGCGCCACACCCGGGCCGACCTGGCCCCCCAGCGGAAGGATCAGACATGGCAGACGATGTTGTTGCCCCCGAGCGAATAGACCGCCGAGCGGCGGCAGGCGCGATCGTGGCCGTGGCTGCGCTGGCCGGTGCGGTCGGCTGGCTCGGCTACCGCGACCACCAGATCCAACAGGCGCAGCAGCAGCGCGAGAGCTACGTCCAGGTGGCGCGTCAAGCGGCGATCAACCTGACGACGATCAGTTATGCGCAGGCCGACTCCGATGTGCAGCGCATCATCGATTCGACGACCGGGGCGTTCCGCGACGACTTCAGTCAGCGATCCCGGCCCTTCGTCGACGTCGTCAAACAGGCGCATTCGGAGTCGGAAGGCACCGTCACCGAGGCCGGCCTGGAATCGGTGGACGGCGACCGGGCCGATGTCCTGCTGGCGGTCTCAGTGCGCACCACGATCGCCGGGACCGTCCAACCCGAACCGCGGCACTGGCGGATGCGAATCAGCCTGCAACACAACGGTGATGGCCCCAAAGTGTCCAACATCGCGTTCGTCCAGTGAACAGGGCGTTCAGCGTGTCGAGAACGACTGTGCGGCGCTGGGCGCTGGTAGTTCTGCTGCCGGGCATGGTCCTAACGCTTGCGATTGCGGCCGGTTACTTGAGATGGCAGGACGTCTCGGCGCGCGTCGCGCGGGAAACAGCCGCGCAGTCGGTACAGACCGCCACCGATGCCACCATCGCTATGCTGTCGTACCGCCCGGACACCGTCGAGTCCGCGTCGGCGGCCGCCGCCGACGGGATGACCGGCGCATTCCGCGACGAGTACACCCAACTGATCGAGGAAGTGGTGGCGCCCGGCGCCAAACAGCAGCACATTTCGACCGTGGTGACGGTGCCCGCGGCGTCCTCGGTGACCGCGAGCGCGCGCCATGCGGTGGTCCTGCTCTTCGTCGACCAGGCGACCACGATCGGCAACGGGCCGCCGACCACGACCGCATCGAGTGTGCGGGTCAGTTTGGACAAGGTCGGTGGCCGGTGGCTGGTCTCGCAGTTCGACCCGGTGTAGGGGCTAGGTGGCAGATGGGAATTGGCGTGCGCCGGGCGGCGGTGTTGGCGATCATGATTGGTGGGGCGGGGACGCTGCCCGTTGCCGCTGCCGACAACTCGCGCCTCAACGACAGTGTCGTGACCAACGTCTACACGATTCACCACCAGGCCGGCTGCGCTGAGAAGGTGATGGTCGACCCCCGGCTGGTGCTTGCCGCCGAATGGCATGCCAAAGACGTTCTCGGACACCGGGATCTGGACGGCAACCTCGGCTCCGACGGGTCCACCCCGCAGACCCGCGGGCAGGCCGCCGGCTTTCCCGGGACGGTCGCCGAAACCGTGGCGATCAACCCGGCGGTGGCGATCAGCGGCATCGAGATCCTCAACCGGTGGTATTACAACCCCGCGGATTTCGCGATCATGTCCGACTGCGCCAACACCGCGATCGGCGTGTGGTCGGAGAACAGTCCAGACCGATCCGTGGTGGTCGCCGTTTACGGTGCGGCATTGCCGGGCACCGCGTAGTACGGTGATCAGCGCGGACGAGTTGGCCGGGCGGCCGCGGCACGCGTAAAAGCGGGTCGAGGAAAGTCCGGACTTCACAGAGCAGGGTGATTGCTAACAGCAATCCGAGGTGACTCGCGGGACAGTGCCACAGAAAACAGACCGCCACCGCAAGGTGGTAAGGGTGAAACGGTGCGGTAAGAGCGCACCAGCGTTCCGGGTGACCGGGACGGCTTGGTAAACCCCACCCGAAGCAAGGCCAAGAAGGCCGCATTTCGGTGCGGTCGCGCAGGTGTTTGAGGGCTGCTCGCCCGAATCTGCGGGTAGGCCGCTTGAGGTACCCGGCGACGGTGTGCCCAGATGGATGGTCGCCGCCGCATCGCGTAAGCGGTGCGGAACAGAATCCGGCTTACAGGCCAACTCGTCCGCCTACATCACCCGGTCAAGCTTGCGCAGCGCGGGCCGCAACGCCGCCCGGCTCCGCGCGGCGAGGTCGGCCTCGCGGGCATACAGCAGCCCATAGGTGAAGGTGTCCTCACCGGCGGCCGCCGCGGCATCGGCTTGGTGAAGCAGATGCGCCCGGCTGACCACGCTGTCCTGGTGGTCGCCGAGCACGGTCTGAATCGTCTTCGCCCGCTTGGCGATCTTCTTCTTGTTCGCTGCTGCGGCGGCGTAGCGCAGCCGCTTGGCGGCCTTGCGGATCCGGTGCAGCGCCACGTCGCGGTCGGCGGCTTTCTTGGCGGCCTTCACCGCTTTGCGCACTCGCCGGTAGGCGATGTCCACCGTGGCGTACCGCTCGGCGGCCGGCGCGCTGATCAGCTCGTCGAGGCCGTCGAGCAGCCGGAAGTACCGCGGCGAGCGCATCGCGGCCAGGCTGCGCCGTCGCCCCGCCTCATAGCGGCGCAGCGAACCGCCGACCAGCCGTTCGCCCACCGGCCCGCGGACCAGCTCTGGTGTCAGCTCGTCGAGCGCCTGCTGATAGCGCTGGGCCAGGACCTCGGCGTCGCGGGCGACGCCGAGCACCGCACCCAATTCCTGCAGTTCGCCGAGAAGCGGGGCGTGGGCGGTCTCCTCGCCCTGCAACAGGCTGCGGATCCGGCGGATTGTCACCCGCATCTGATGGACCGCGTCGTCGGCGTCGGCGCGCACCGCCCGATCCCAGACCAGCAGTTGGTCGATCTGCTCGGCCAGCGCCCGATGCAGGCAATCGGTCGGATGCGCGGGCGCCGGCGGCGCACCGAGCACCCGGGCCAGTTTGGATCCGTAGCCGGCCGGCCCGGCGCCGGTGTCGAGCAACCGGTTGCTCAGCCGATCCAGCAGCTCGAGGTCCCCGCAGCCCAGTTCCAGTTCCCATTCCCGCCAGTGCTGCTGGGCGTCATCGTCGGCCGACGCGGTGACCTGGTCGTCGCAGAACTCGGCCAGTACCTCGCCGTGATCGTCGCGCAGCACCACCACACCGCGTGCGGTACGGATTTGTGCCACGGGTGCCAGCGGCCGATCGCGCACGATCGCCCTCACCACGTCGAGCAGTTCGTCCGGAATCTCTGGGCCCAGCGGGGCGCGCACCTCGGTGCGGGTGTCGGGCCCGGCAGGAAGTTTCAGGTGCCAGCCGGCGTCGGGACCGCCGGTGCGCCGGCGCAACGTGATCCGTCGCGCGGCCAGGTCGTGCCCCGGGGTGTCGAAGTAGACGGCCGCAAGATCCTGTGCCGGCAACTGCTCGACGTGGGCGACCCCGGCGATGCCGTCGAAGGACGGCGAGATCGCCTCTGCGTCAACGTCGAACTTGCGTTCCACCTCGCGAAACCGAGAGGTGCTCGGGTCGGTTGCAGACACGGCATCCAGCCTGTCACATCCGGACCGCCCGGACGTGGCGTTCTAGAAGCAGTGCTCCTCGGCCGGGAAAGTGCCCGCTGCCACCTCGGTGGCGTACTGCTCTGCGGCACGGCGCAACTCGCCGCCCACGTCGCCGAAGCGCTTGACGAAGCGGGCGGTCTTGCCGGTGGTCATCCCGGCCATGTCCTGCCACACCAGAACCTGGGCGTCGCAGTTGGGCCCGGCGCCGATCCCGACGGTGGGAATGGTCAGCTTGCCGGTGATCTGGGTGGCCAGCTCCGCGGGCACCATCTCCATCACCACCGCGAACGCACCGGCCTCCGCTACCGCGATCGCGTCGTGAATGGTCTGCTCGGCAGCGTCACCGCGTCCCTGCACCCGGTAGCCGCCGAGGGTGTTGACGCTCTGCGGGGTGAACCCGATGTGCGCCATCACCGGGATGCCGGCGGCGGTCAACGTGGCGATCTGGTCGGCCACTCGCTCGCCGCCCTCCAGCTTGACCGCGTGGGCGCCGCCCTCCTTCATGAACCGGGTGGCGGTGGCCAGCGCCGCCGCCGGCCCGCCTTCATAGGAGCCGAACGGCAGATCTGCGACCACCAGCGCATGCGGGGCGCCGCGCACCACCGCGCGGACCAGCGGGAGCAGCTCATCGACGGTGATGGCAACGGTGGTGTCGTAGCCGTAGACCACATTGGCCGCCGAGTCGCCGACCAGCAGCACCGGGATGCCGGCGTCGTCGAAAATGCGGGCCGACGAGTAGTCGTAAACCGTCAGCATTCCCCATTTGCGACCCTCGGCCTTCATCTGCTGCAGATGGTGCACGCGGGTTTGGGGAGCAATACGGGCAGGGCTGGGTGCAGCGCCATAAACGTGCTCAGACATCGTTGTCCCTCGAATTGGTCGGGTCGATCCTCGAAGCCCGTCACTCGGGTCCCCGGGTCGTCTGACATGCCCAGTGTGCCACCTGCCGCCGCGCAGCTGAACCTCCATGTGCAGTGGATTTCCTCACACCGCCACGCGCGCTGCGCAGCAGGTGGCCGGGCTTGCACGGGCGTGCATGGCAGCATGTGGTGTCATGAGCTCGCCGACGCGCCGCAATAGGATGACGCGCACCGCCCTGACCTGCCTCGCGATAGCGATGGTGGCATTCACCGTCGGCAGCTGCACCCGGATGACCCCGGGCCACGCGGTGCTGGCCGTGCCGCGGGTCGGTCAACCGGTCCAATGGGATAAGTGCCGGTTCACCGCCGACACCAACATCAAGGTGCCCGCCGACGCCCAGTGCGGGTTCATCGGGGTTCCGGTGGACTACTCCAAGCCGCAGGGCGCCGTTGCCCGGCTGGCCATGATCCGATTCCCGGCCACCAAGGACAAGATCGGTTCGTTGGTGATCAACCCGGGCGGGCCGGGAGAGTCCGGAATCGAAACCGCGGTTGGCCTGGTCAGCTCACTGCCGCGTCAGGTCCGTGAGCAATTCGACCTGGTCGGATTCGACCCGCGCGGGGTGGCGTCGTCACGGCCGGCGGTCTGGTGCAACTCGGACAAGGAGAACGACCGGCTGCGGGCCCTGAACCAGGTCGACTACAGCCCCGAGGGCGTGGCGCGCATCGAGAGCGAGACCAAGGAATACGTCGCGCGCTGCCTGGAGAAAACCGGCAAGGAATTCCTGGCCAACGTCGGCACCGTCAACGTCGCCCGCGACCTGGACGCCATCCGCGCCGGATTGGGCGACGACAAGCTGACCTACCTCGGCTACTCCTACGGCACCCGGATCGGCGCGGCCTACGCGGAGGCCTACCCGCAGAACGTGCGCGCGATGATCCTGGACGGCGCGGTGGACCCCAATGCCGACCCGATCGAAGAGGACCTGCGCCAGGCGGAGGCCTTCCAGGGTGCGTTCGACGACTTCGCGGCCGACTGTGCCAAAGAGGACGACTGCCCGCTGGGCACCGACCCCGCCAAGGCCGTCGACGTCTACCACAGCCTGGTCGACCCGCTGGTGGACAAGCCCGCCAAGACCAAGGATCCGCGCGGTCTGAGCTACAGCGACGCGATCGTCGGCACCATCATGGCGCTGTATTCGCCGACCTTCTGGACCCACCTCAACGACGGCCTGTCCGATCTGGTCGGCGGCCGCGGCGACATCATGCTGAGCCTGGCCGACCTGTACATGCGCCGGGACGCCAACGGCCACTACACCAACGCCACCGATGCCCGGGTCGCGGTCAACTGCGTCGACCAGCCGCCGATCACCGACCGTGCCAAGGTGATTGAGGAAGACCGGCGTTCGCGCGAGGTGGCGCCGTTCATGAGCTACGGAAAGTTCACCGGCGACGCCCCGCTGGGCACCTGCGCCTTCTGGCCGGTGCCCCCGACGACCGAGCCGCATGCCCTCTCGGTGCCCGACCTGACGCCGACGATGGTGGTCTCCACGACCCGCGACCCGGCCACCCCGTATCAGGCCGGCGTGGACTTGGCCAAGCAGCTGGGCGGGGGCCTGCTGACGTTCAACGGAACCCAGCACACGGTGGTATTCCAGGGCAACGAATGCGTGGACCGATTCGCCGCCCGATACCTGGTCGACGGCACGTTGCCGCCAACCGATGCGAAGTGCTGAGCGCTGATACGCTTCGCGGTATGGACCGTCAGAAGGAGTTTGTGCTCCGCACGCTGGAGGAACGCGACATCCGTTTCGTCCGGCTCTGGTTCACCGATGTACTCGGTTATCTGAAGTCCGTCGCGATCGCTCCGGCGGAGCTCGAGGGCGCCTTCGACGAGGGCGTGGGCTTCGACGGCTCGGCGATAGAGGGCTTCGCGCGGGTCTTCGAATCCGACATGGTCGCCCATCCGGATCCGTCGACCTTCCAGCTGCTGCCGTGGGTGTCCGACGCCGGCCGGCAGTACTCGGCACGGATGTTCTGCGACATCACCATGCCGGACGGATCGCCGGCCTGGGCGTCGTCGCGGCACGTGCTGCGCCGGCAGCTGGCCAAGGCCGGGGAACTGGGTTTCGCCTGCTACGTGCACCCCGAGATCGAGTTCTTCCTGCTCGAGCCCGGCCCCTACGACGGCAGCACCCCGGTTCCGGCCGATGACGCGGGCTACTTCGACCAGTCGATCCACGGTTCGGCCGCCAACTTCCGCCGGCACGCGATCGACGCGCTGGAGTCGATGGGCATCTCGGTGGAGTACAGCCACCACGAGAACGCTCCGGGCCAGCAGGAGATCGACCTGCGCTACGCCGACGCGCTGTCGATGGCCGACAACGTGATGACGTTCCGCTACCTGATCAAAGAGATCGCGCTCAAGGAAGGTGTCCGGGCGTCGTTCATGCCCAAGCCCTTCCGCGAGCACGCCGGTTCGGCTATGCACACCCACATGAGCCTGTTCGAGGGCGAAGTCAACGCCTTCCACAGCCCGGACGACCCGCTGCAGCTGTCCGCCACCGCCAAGTCGTTCATCGCCGGCATTCTCGAGCACGCCAACGAGATCAGCGCCGTCACCAACCAGTGGGTGAACTCCTACAAGCGCCTGATCCACGGTGGGGAAGCACCCACCGCGGCGTCCTGGGGGGCCTCCAACCGGTCGGCGCTGGTGCGGGTGCCGATGTACAGCCCGCACAAGACGTCGTCGCGGCGTATCGAGGTCCGCAGCCCGGACTCGGCATGCAACCCCTATCTGGCCTTCGCGGTGCTGTTGGCCGCCGGGCTACGCGGGGTGGAGCAGGGTTACGAGCTCGGCCCCGAGGCCGAGGACAACGTGTGGGCGCTGACTCCCGAGGAGCGCCGGGCGATGGGTTACAAGGAACTGCCCGGCACTCTGGAGCGCGCGCTTTCGGAGATGGAGAACTCCGAGCTGGTCGCGGAAGCGTTGGGGGAGCAGGTCTTCGATTTCTTCCTGCGTAACAAGCGCCAGGAGTGGGCGAACTACCGCAGCCACGTGACCCCCTACGAGCTGCAGAACTACCTGTCGTTGTAGGGCCTCCGACGCCTCATGGCCTATCCCGGAGCTCAGCGCCGCAAGCTGCCCAGCGTCGGGCGCCTCGGTCTGGTCGACCGGTACGCCGCAGCGGACCTGACCGCGCTGGGCTGGTACAGCGCCTACACCCAACCGCACGTCGACGTGCTCTGGGCGTTGTCGCGCGCTCCCGACGCCGACGTCGCGCTGCGCACCCTGGTCCGGCTGTCCGAAGCCCCGGGCATCGACTGGGCCGAACTGAGCGCGGCGCTGATGGCCGACCGGGGACTGCGCGGGCGGCTGTTCGGGATCCTGGGATCCTCGCTGACGCTGGGGGATCACCTGATCACCCATCCGGAATCCTGGAAGCTGTTGGCCAGTCCGGTCGACTCTGAGGACTACACGATCACGCCGCCACCGGCGGCGCAGCTGCGCAAGATGTTCACCGACTGCGTTGCCGCCACCACGGACGGCGCCTACATCGACCGGCTGCGGTCGCTGTATCGCGACAGGATGTTGGTGTTGGCGTCGATAGACCTGGCGCCCACCGTCGAGAACCTGCCGGCCCTGCCCTTCGTGGCGGTCGGCGAGCATCTGGCCGACCTGGCCGACGCCGCGCTGGCGGCCGCGTTGCGGGTGGCCGAACTGCACGTCTGTGGCGCCGACGCGGGAGCCGCTGTGCCCCGACTGGCCGTGATCGCCATGGGCAAATGCGGTGCGCGGGAACTGAATTACGTCAGCGACGTCGACGTCATCTTCGTCGCCGAGGAAGCCGACACGGTGAGCACCCGGGTCGCCGGTGAGCTGATGCGAGTGGCCGGCGAGGCGTTCTTCGAGGTGGACGCCGGACTACGGCCCGAGGGCCGGCACGGCGCGCTGGTGCGAACCCTGGAATCACACATCGCCTACTACCAGCGGTGGGCCAAGACCTGGGAGTTTCAGGCGCTGCTCAAGGCGCGGGCGGCGGTCGGCGACCCCGAATTGGGCCGGGCCTACATCGACGCGCTGCTGCCGATGGTCTGGACCGCGTGCGAGCGTGAGGATTTCGTCACCGACGTGCAGGCGATGCGCCGCCGGGTGGAGCAGCTGGTGCCTGCCGAGGTCCGGTCCCGCGAGCTCAAGCTGGGATCTGGAGGATTGCGCGACGTGGAGTTCGCCGTGCAGTTGCTGCAGCTGGTGCACGGCCGCAGTGATGAGTCGTTGCATGTGGCATCGACGGTCGATGCGCTGGCGGCCCTGGGCGCCGGGGGCTATATCGGCCGCGAGGACTCGGCCGATCTGACCGCCTCCTATGAGTTCCTGCGACTGCTGGAACACCGGTTGCAGCTGCAGCGGCTCAAGCGCACCCATATGCTCCCGCCGCCCGATGACGACGAGGCACTGCGCTGGCTGGCGCGCTCCGCCCATGTCCGTCCAGACGGCCGGCATGACGCCCTGGGTGTACTTCGCGAAGAGCTCAAAGCCCAGAACAGGCGGGTGTCGCGGCTGCACGCCAAGCTCTTCTATCAGCCGCTGCTGGAGGCGGTCAGCCCGGAGGGCCTGGAGCTGGTCGGGGGGCTGACGCGCGGTGCCGCGGAACGTCAGCTGGCGGCACTCGGCTACGAGGCTCCGCACAACGCGCTGACGCACCTGGGCGCGCTGACCAACCAGAGCGGTCGCCGGGGCCGGGTGCAGGCGGTACTGCTGCCCACCCTGCTGTATTGGCTGTCGGACACACCCAACCCCGACGCGGGGCTGCTGGCCTACCGGCGCCTGAGCGAGGCGATGGCTCAGCAGCGCTGGTATCTGAGCACGCTGCGCGACAGCAGCGCCGTGGCCAAGCGGCTGATGCGGGTGCTGGGCACCTCGGCCTACATCCCGGAACTGTTGATCCGCTCACCCGACGTCATCCAGGCCTATGGCGATGGACCGACCGGACCCAAACTGCTCGACACCGATTCGGACGCGGTGTCGCGAGCGCTGATCGCGTCGGCGGGCCGCTACCCCGACCCGGTGCGCGCGATCGCCTCGGCCCGCAGCCTGCGTCGCCATGAGCTGGCCCGCATTGCCTCGGCGGACCTGCTGGGAATGCTCGACGTCATCGATGTCTGCCGGGCACTGACCGCGGTGTGGGTGGCGGTGTTGCAGGCCGCCCTGGACGCGATCGTCCGGGTCAATCTGCCCGGTGACGACGTGCAGGAAGCACCGGCGCGGATCGCGGTGATCGGCATGGGCCGACTCGGCGGGCGTGAACTGGGCTACGGCTCGGATGCCGACGTCATGTTCGTGTGCGAGGCCAATGAGAAGGCGAGCGGGGCGAGCGAGGCCGACGCGGTGCGCTGGGCCACCTCGATCGCCGAGCAGGTCCGGGCGCTGCTGGGCACCGCCAGCGTCGACCCGCCGCTGCAGGTCGACATCAACCTGCGTCCCGAGGGCCGCACTGGCCCGCCGGTCCGCACGCTGGCCTCCTACGCGGCCTACTACGAGCAGTGGGCGCAGCCGTGGGAGATCCAGGCGCTGCTGCGGGCGCACTGCGTCGCCGGCGATGCGGACCTGGGCGACCGTTTCCTGCGGATGGTCGACGCCACCCGCTATCCGCCCGGCGGGGTGTCGGCCGATGCGGTGCGTGAGATTCGCCGGATCAAGGCGCGGGTCGACGCCGAGCGACTGCCGCGCGGGGCCGACCCCAATACGCACACCAAACTGGGCCGGGGCGGTCTGGCCGACGTCGAGTGGACCGTTCAGCTGCTGCAGCTGCGCCACGCCCACCGTGTACCGGCGCTGCACAACACCTCTACGCTGGAAACCCTGGACGCCATCGCCGCTGCCGGGCTGCTCGACGAAGACGAGGTGGACCGGTTACGGCAGGCCTGGCTGATCGCCACCCGTGCTCGCAACGCGCTGGTGCTGGTTCGTGGCAAGCCCACCGACCAACTGCCCGGGCCGGGCCGCGCGCTCAACGCGGTCGCGGTGGCCGCCGGCTGGCCCGGCGGCGACGGCGGTGAGTTCCTGGACAACTACCTCCGGGTGACGCGGCGGGCAAAGGTCGTCGCGCGCAAGGTATTCGGAGACTGAAGGAGGACCTCTGTGGTGGATTTCAGGGCTCGCTCGAACGTGCCGACGATCAGCGCCGACGAGAGTGGGCAGCTGGTGGAGCGGTACGGACCGTTGGCTCAGGCGGTCCGCGACCTGATTGACGCCACCATCCGTACCCAGGCCGACGACGCCACGGCCCGCGAGGTGACCGCCCAGGTGCAGGAGTTGACCGAGCGGCTTCGTGCCGGAACCCTCAGCGACTCACCGGGACTGCGCTACGTCGTCGACGGCCGGCCGCTGGCGTGGGGCAACGCCGTGGTGGGCCTGCGTAACCCGATCGCCCCGCCGCTGGTGATGCAGCACGGGGAGAACGGGCACTGCTGGAGCGACTTCTATCTGGGCGCGGCCTATGAGGGCCCGCCGTCGCTGGTACACGGCGGGGTCAGTGCCCTGGTGCTCGACCATGTGCTCGGTGAGGCGGCCAGCGATGGTCTGACCCAGCCGCGCTACACCGGCACGATCACGGTGAAGTACCTGCGCGGCACACCCTTGGGGCCGTTGCACGCCGAAGCCTCGATCTACCGCAAGGACGGCGTCAAAACCTACGCCCGCGGCCACATCTCGGACGCCAACGGGGTCACCGTGGAGGCCGAGGGGGTCTTCATCACGCCGTCCTGGGCCCGCGACGGGCTCGAGTGACGGCAGCGGCGTGCCGTTAGAACAAGCCAAAGGCAGACGCCACGCTCAACAGACCGATTCCGAGTCCGGTGGTAACCAGGCCGACGTCCGCGGCCAGCGGCATCATGACCGCATCGAGCAGGTCGCCGGAGGCGATCTCCTGCGCGAACAGACTGACGTTGTAGGCCGGCAGGCTGGTCATCAGGGCATTGACCAGGTCGGCGATCGGCAGCAGGGCCGAATAGCCGTTGGACAGCGCCGCGGAGAAGCCGTTGACCGCATCGGTGAGGCCGCCGAGGGCATCTGCGCTGTTCGCCAGGGCCTCGGGCAGGCTGGGCAGGGATCCCAGATCGCCGATGAAGTCGTGCCAGCCCTGCTGAACCCCGTTGCCCAGCGCCGTGAGGACATCGCCCAGATCGAGGTTCGGGAACACCCCGAACGGCGTCGACAGGTCGGCCGGGCCGGTGTCCCAGCCGTGTTCGATATTGCCGTAGCCCAGGTTGACCAGTACTCGCAGCGCCGGCTGCAGCAGATCGGCCAGCGGGTCACCCAGGATCGGAAGGAACCGCAGCGGTTCCAGCAACGGCAAGTTCTCGGTGGGGATCATGAAGTAGTCGGTGTTGCCGCCGTAACCGTCCGACACCGGCATCAGAACGGCCTGGGCGATCTGTTCGTCGGAGAGGTCAGCGATGCTGCTGTGTACGAAGGCGATCCCCAACACGGCGTTGAGAACCGACAGGAAGTTGAGCGGGTAGCGCGGGAAGTCCGAGAAGCCGTCGTATTCGATGTTGTACATGGCGGTGTCCCACGGGGTGTCCGACGGAGTGGCCCCGCTGAACGTCACCCCCATACTCGGAACGGTCAGCGGCGGCAGGCTGGGGTCTCCGAAGCGGGAGAGCAGGCCTCCGTTGGGGTTGCTGGGGTCGACCAACAGGACGAACGACAGCTGATCGGACGTCGGGATCTGATCAGCCGGCAGCGCCAGCAGGTTGCGCATCTCCAGTCCGGCGAGAGTCGAGCTCTGCGAGGCGCCGACCACGACGAGGTTGTGGCCCAGGGCGAGCCGCTCCGTGATGGTGGCGTCCAGGATCTGCACGCCCTGCGCCAAGGACTGATCGAGTACCAGAGACTTGGTGCCGGTGATCGGATACAGGCCCTCCGGGGTGAAGAGGGGATGAATCGAGTCGACCGGGAAGATCGGCTGGCCGGGGAAGATCGGCGAGCTCGGCATGATGTAACGCGAGCCGACGGCGTCGATGACCGCTTGGCTGGGTATCGGCATGCCACTGCCACCCATGCCCCAGGCCTCGGTGTCGAGCAGGATCACTTGTGCGGAGACCGACCTCGGTCCCTGGGGCGAAACGCTTGCGGGTAGGGCGGCACCGGCGATCAGCAGCGGCGCAACGGCCAGCGGGAGCAGTCTGCGGTCAGCCATGGGCGGTTCCTTTCGTGGAAAACTAGCCCTTTAGATGGAAAATTACTGATCTGGCGATAAGTTACAACGGATCGTTTCTAAGTTCAATCACATGTTTTGGGGTTTGGTAACGGCCGTTACCGGCCCGCCTTATTCGGCGTCTGGGGCTGCCCCGGCAAATGTCCGCGGCGGAATCATCACGCCCACCGTGAAGTCCTCGATGTGGACTGCCCGAATCATCAAAATTGTTGTTTACGAACGAGATTCGGAAATATTCGCCATCCGCCTGCGGATGTTCGCGGCTATGTCGGTGCACGCTAGCGCCCTTTCTTCGGCTCCCGGCAAACACACAGAATTGCGCGGGCAATTCGCCGGCTAGGAGGCTTCGTCATGGGGTGGGTCGGGGTCTGCTTGGAGGAGTTCTTCGGGGTGGTGGACGTGGATGATTTGGGGCGTAGTGGTTCCGTCGGTCCAGTCGGGGCGTGGGGTCGGTGTGATCGCAGCCGTAGGCGAAGAACAGTTCGTCGGCGGTGGTGCGTCCGCCTTTGGCTCATGGCCGGGCGTGGCAACGGGGGACAAATCCGCGGACTGGCCTGCGGAAATGCGCCGAAAAGACGGGGTTCTGATCTTTTGTTATGGTGTTTCTTCAGAAACGCTCATGTTTCGGCTGCGGCCGAAGGATGTGAGGCAGGGGAGGAAGAGGGCCATGCAGATGTCTGGTGATGTCCGTCGTATTGGAGTCGGAGCCGGCCTGATCGGTGGGGCCGTAGCGGTCGCGCTGACGGTCGGGCTGGGCGGCGCCCAGGCTGGGGCGGCTGATCAGCTTGTCGGTATCGCAGCCGCCGGAGGGGGCGCCGACTCGACTGATCTGCTGGTCATAGCCGGCGCGAACTTCCTCGATGCTAAAGACGTCATCACCGGGATCGACGCCTCGGAGCTGTCCGGCACATTGCTCTCGGCTGTCGAGTCGGCGCAGCGCATTCCGGGCATCCTGGACACGTTCGTGTTCATGGTGGACGACAGGCTTGCGCCGGCCGAGTCCGCCATCCTCGCGCATTCCGGTTCGATGTCGTCGCTGATCGATCAGCTGTTCTTCGCGCCGCTCAACCAGCAGTGGGCGGATGCCAGTGAGTCGATGCTCAATGCCGCCAACGCATTCGAGGGCGCGATCGAGGACGGATCGGTCCCGGGCGCCGTCAGTGCTTCATTTCAGATGCTCGGTATCACCTTCTCCGAGACGATCCCGGCCGCGATCGCGTCGATGCCCATCGTGTGGTTCGGAAGCCTTGTCGACGACGTCGTGACCACGGCGGACCTCTTCGACTTCTCGTTCTGACCCGACCGGTCTAGCGCAGCGGCGTCACCAGCCGAAGACGGCGACGTTACCGCCGGCGTTGGGATGCGGCCCGACCCGGTGTATGACGTGGCGGACCATGTTGACCAATGTCGGGTCATACGAGTCGTGGGTGAGCTGCCAGGTCCCGTCGTGATCGACCAGGACCAGCGGCCGTATCACCGGGACCGTCTGCCGCGGCCCGGTGAGGGCTGCGGTGACGCCGGCCAGGTTGTTGATCGCTGGCTGAACATCGGTGACGGTGAAGGTGAACGGTAGGGCGTGATGCCGGGCCAGTTTGGCCAATCCCTGGTCGTTCTGGCTCATCTCATCCGGCAAGAGCCCGCCTTCGACCAACGTCGCCTTGTCGGTGTCGGGGACCTCCGGATCGGTCAGCTGGTTCAAGATGGCCGCCACCTGCTCGGCGGTGGGGACGGGAGCATTCGGGGGCGGCGCCGGGTCGGCGTGCGCTGCGGGCGCACACGCCAGAATCGCGGCGAGTATCACGGCAGGCCGCCACGCGTGCGCCAGAATAAACATCACTTAATCGTAATACGATATTTCGGGCGGGCCGGGGTTCTGCCCGATCAACCCGCGGTCAGCCCGGCTCAGCAGTCGTAGTACAGCGCGAACTCGTACGGGTGCGGCCGCACGCTGATCGGGGTGATCTCGTGGTCGCGCTTGTAGCGGATCCAGTTCTCGATGAGGTCCGGGGTGAATACGCCGCCCTCGGTGAGGTATTCGTGGTCGGACTCGAGGTTGTCCATCACCTCGGCCAGCGTGGTGGGGGCCTGCGGGATGTCGGCGGCCTCGTCCGGCGGCAGCTCGTAGAGGTCCTTGTCGACGGGCGCGGCCGGTTCGATCTTGTTCTTGATGCCGTCGATACCGGCCATCAACATGGCTGCGAACGCCAGGTAGGGGTTGCTGGAGGAGTCCGGGCAGCGGAACTCCAGCCGCTTGGCCTTGGGGTTGGTGCCGGTGATCGGGATACGTACGCAGGCCGAGCGGTTGCGCTGGCTGTAGACCAGGTTGATGGGAGCCTCGTAGTGCGGCACCAGGCGCTTGAAAGAGTTGATGGTGGGGTTGGTGAACGCCAGCAGTGACGGCGCGTGGTGCAGGATGCCGCCGATGCAGTGCCGTGCGGTGTCGGACAGTCCGGCGTAGCCGGCCTCGTCGTAGAACAGCGGCTGTCCGCCCTTCCACAGCGACAGGTGGACGTGCATACCGGAGCCGTTGTCGCCGAACAGTGGCTTGGGCATGAACGTGACGGTCTTGCCGTTGGCCCAGGCGGTGTTTTTGATGATGTATTTGAACAACATGACGTCGTCGGCGGCGTGCAGCAGGGTGTTGAACTTGTAGTTGATCTCGGCCTGCCCACCGGAGCCGCATTCGTGGTGGCCGCGCTCCAGGGTGAAGCCGGCGTTGGCCAGGTTGGTGGTCATGGTGTCGCGCAGGTCGACGTACTGGTCGTTGGGGGCGACGGGGAAGTAGCCGCCCTTGGGGCGGGTCTTGTAGCCGCGGTTGGCCCGCCCGTCGGCCTCGGTCGGCGAGCCGGTGTTCCACCAGCCCGAGTCCGAGTCGACCTCGTAGAAGGTGCCGTTCATCTGCGAGTCGAAGCGCACCGAGTCGAAGATGTAGAACTCGGCTTCGGCGCCGAAGTAGGCGGTGTCGGCAATGCCGGTGCTGGTGAGGTAGTTCTCGGCTTTGCGGGCGACGTTGCGCGGGTCGCGCGAGTAGGGCTCGCGGGTGAACGGGTCGTGGACGAAGAAGTTGAGGTTCAACGTCTTGGCGGCCCGGAACGGATCGATCTGCGCCGTGGAGAAGTCGGGGAGCAGCATCATGTCCGACTCGTGGATGGACTGGAAGCCGCGGATCGAGGATCCGTCGAAGGCCAGCCCGTCTTCGAACACGCTCGCATCCAACGTGGACGCGGGGATCGACAGATGTTGCATCTGACCCGGCAAGTCACAGAACTGGATGTCGACGTACTCCACGTTCTCATCGGCGACGAGCTTGAGAATGTCGTCGGCCGTCTTGTCGGTCACAGAAGTGTTCTCCTCCGCTGGTAGCCCCGGTCGGACGCTGAGGTTGCCGGTGCTGACGTTACGCAACGGCGGCTGGACCCGTCGACGCCGGGTCGGGTTCGCCGCCCGCCTATCGTAGGGGCCATGAGCCGCACGTTCTCTTCCTGGCTGTCCGGGCCGGAGTCGGCCGGACCCAGCCGCCCCGACGACGCCCCGGGACAGGGGCTGGGTTTGCCCTCCGGCGGCCCTGGATCCCTGGCTCCCATGGGGCGCCGCATGGTGGCCCTGGCCCTCGACTGGATGGTGGGCTACGGGCTGGCCGGTCTGGGCGTGGCAGCGGGCGTGGTGACGCCGGAATACCTGGCAACGGTGGTGCTGGGGATCTGGCTGGTCCTCGGGGTCGCCGCGGTGCGGCTGTTCGGTTTCACGCCGGGTCAGTACGCCTGCGGCCTGCGGGTAGTCCCGGTGGACGGCCCCGGACTGGGCGTGGGCATGGGTCGCGCCGCGGTCCGCGGATTGTTGATCGCACTGGTGGTGCCGGCCTTGTTCGTCGACGCCGACGGCCGTGGCCTGCAGGACCGGGCCACCGCGACCGCCGTGGTGCGCAGCCGCTAAACCGTTAGCCGCCCCGCGTTGACTCTGCGTGTACGGCGCAAAAGTGCGAGTAGCCTCCGCCGTCAGCGCAGAGTCAACGGGCTGTTCGACTAGCGCCGGCGCACCGCGCGCTGAACGCCCCGCACCTTCGCGCCGCCGGGTAGCGGGCCCTTGGGCATGGCCGCGGTTCCGGTCCGCGACCCCAGCGCGGCCAGCCGCGACTCCAACGATTCCATCTGCTTCGTCGTGATGTTGGCCGGCAGCTTGGTCAGGTAGCGCTCCAGCTTGGCCAGCGGAACCTCACCGTCGCCGGCGCCCACTACCACGTCATAGATCGGCACGTCACCGACGAGCCGGGCGGTGCGCTTCTTCTCCTGAGCGAGCAGGGGCTTGAGCCGGGCGGGCGAACCTTCGGCGACGAAGATGATGCCCGGCCGCCCGATCACCCGGTGCACGGCGTCGAGCTGACCGGTGGCGGACACCCCAGGGGTGACGCGCCACTTGCCACGAAGGTTGTCCAGTGCCCAAGCCGCGGCCCCGGCCTGCCCCTCGGCCTTGCGATAGACCGACCGTTGAGCCCGTCGGCCGAAGATGATGAATGCCACCAGGGCGCCGAGCACCAGGCCGAGCGGAATCGTCGTCACCTTGGCGAACGTGCCGCCGTTGAGTGCCAGGGCCGTGGTCACCCCCGCGACCAGCAGGAAGGCGCCCACCATGTACGGCACCAGCCGCTTGTCCTCTTTGCGCTGCAGCTGGAAGGCCTGCCACAGCTGGGTGCGGCGCTGCTGGCTGGCGGCTTTGCGGGCGGCTTTCGCCTCCGCCCGAGCAGCCTTGTTCTCGGTGGTGGTGCGCGGTCTGGCCATAGCTACCAAGGATACCCAGCGGGGCTTACCGCCAGCCGGGGCGTCAGTCAGCCGTGCGCGGTGGCGGGGGCCTGGTCACGGCGCGCCCGGTTTTCCAGCGCCTGCTGGTAGAGCCGCCCAGCGCGATACGACGAGCGCACCAGCGGCCCCGACATCACGCCGGCGAAGCCCAGTTCCTCGGCGTAGCGGGCGTGCTCGACGAACTCTTCGGGCTTGACCCATCGGTCGATGGGGTGGTGCCGCTCGGTGGGGCGCAGGTATTGGGTGATGGTGACCAGTTCGGCGCCGGCGTCGTACAAGTCCGACAGCGCCGCTTTGATCTCATCGGCCGTCTCGCCCATGCCCAAGATGAGGTTGCTCTTGGCCACCAACCCGGCATCACGGGCCTGGGTCAGCACGTCAAGACTGCGCTCGTAGCTGAATCCGGGCCGGATCAATTTGAAGATGCGCGGCACGGTTTCGACGTTGTGCGCCAGCACTTCCGGGTGAGATTCGAACACCTCACCCAAGAGGTCGGGCCGTCCGCCGAAGTCGGGGATCAGCAGTTCGACACCCGTGGACGGATTGAGGGCCTTGATGGCACGCACCGTCTCGGCGTAGAGCCAGGAACCCTGATCGGGCAGATCGTCGCGGGCGACACCGGTGACCGTCGAATACCGCAGGCCCATCGATTGCACGCTTTCGGCGACCCGGCGCGGTTCGTCGCGGTCCAACTCGGGCGGCTTACCCGACTTGATCAGGCAGAACGAGCAGTTGCGGGTGCAGACCTCGCCGCCGATCAGGAAGGTGGCCTCCCGGTCTTCCCAACACTCGTAGATGTTGGGGCAGCCCGCCTCCTCGCACACCGTGTGAAGCTTCTCCTGCTTCACCAAGACCTTCAGCTCGGTGTAGTTGGGTCCCATCCGGGCGCGGGTCTTGATCCATGACGGCTTGCGTTCGATCGGCGTCTCGGCGTTGCGTGCTTCGGCTCGGCTTAACCTACGACCTCCCGGGACGGCGCTCACCGAGTCGATGTTACGCGCGGACCGGAATGCTCGCGCACCGGCAGCACACCGTCGAGCGCATCGACGACGGCACTGGCCACCGCCCGCCGCACATCTTCGACGCCGGTCACAAAGCCCAACTCCGCGGACAGTGACGTCACTCCTGCGTCGGTGATCCCGCACGGCACAATCGAGCTGAACGCATTGAGATCACAATCACAATTGAGTGCGAATCCGTGCAACGTGGTGGCGCGGGCCACCCGGACGCCGATCGCCGCGATCTTGCGGGCGGGCCGGCCGCCGCCGGGCGGCAGCCATACCCCGGACCTGCCATCCACCCGAACCGTGTTGAGACCCAACGTGTTACACACCTCGATGAGCGATTCCTCAAGGCGTCGAACGTAGTTCACCACGTCCAAAGGTTCGGCGAGGCCGATCACCGGATAGCCCACGAGCTGACCCGGACCGTGCCAGGTGATCTTGCCGCCGCGGTCGGTGTCGACCACCGGGGTGCCGTCCATCGGGCGTTCCTGCGGCTCGGTGCGGCGCCCGGCGGTGTAGACCGGCGGGTGCTCCAGCAGCAGCATGGTGTCCGGGCCGCCGGCCGCCCTGGCCTCGGCCAGCTCGCGTTGCAGTTGCCAGGCTGTGTCGTAGTCGACGGTGCCCAGCTGGCGCACCTCGATCGGCTTGGCGCTGGAGCGGATGGACACCATGTTCGCAGGCTACTCGGCGCGGGTGTCTACAACGGGGTCGGTCGGGAGGTGGCGTAGGCCAGGGCCTCGCCGACGGTGTGGTGGGCAAACCGGAAACCGGCCTCCTCCAACGCGCCGGGGATGGCCCGCTGGCCG
Organism: Mycobacterium sp. SMC-15; assembly: GCF_045310925.1. NCBI lineage: Bacteria > Bacillati > Actinomycetota > Actinomycetes > Mycobacteriales > Mycobacteriaceae > Mycobacterium > Mycobacterium sp. SMC-15. The sequence continues at coordinate 152,197 of NZ_JBJIAJ010000007.1, forward strand.
GTCAGGAGGCTTTCGGCAAATTCGCCGAGCCCGGCACGCACCGCGAAAGCGGGCAGCAGCATAGGGGTCGGGCGATTGACCGCGCGCCCCAGTGCGGCGGTGAACTCGGCGTTGGTCACCGGCGCCGGTCCGGTCAGATTCACCGGGCCGGACAGCGTGTGGTGCGAGATCGCGAACAGCAGTGCGCGCACCTCATCCTCCATGCTGATCCACGACATGTACTGCCGGCCGTTGCCGATCCGGGCGCCCAGTCCCAGGGAGAACAGCGGCCGTAATCGGCCCAAGACGCCGCCAGATCGCGACAGCACGATGCCGGTGCGGGCCAGCACCACTCGGGCGCCCGAGTCGCGGGCGGCCGCGGTTGCCGCTTCCCAGTCCTTGGCGAGATGAGCCAGGAAATCCGTTCCTGCCGAAGCTGACTCATCGACCGTGCGGTTGCCGGTGTCACCGTAGAAGCCGACCCCGCTGGCATTGATCAGCACCGGAACGCCGGCCTCGGCCACTGCGGCCGACAGCACCTCGGTCGGGGCGATACGGCTGTCGCGCAGACTCTGTTTGAACGCCCCCGACCAGCGGCGGTCGCCGACGCCCACGCCGCACAGATTGACCACGGCGTCGACCCCGGCCAGTCCGCTGACGTCGATGTCACCGGCCTCGGGATCCCACTGCAGCTCGCCGGCGTGGGCCGGTGTTCGCCGCACGATCCGCAGCACCTGGTGATCGTCGGCGCGCAACGCCGAGATCAGCGCCGAGCCGATCAGTCCGGATGACCCGGCGATCGCGACGATGGGGTTGTTCACAGCTGAATCCTCTTGCAGCTCTTCGGAAAAGCCCCCGGCGCCGTTAGAGACCCAGGTCCGCCTCGAACGCAGCCTCTTCCAGCCGGTTCTTGATCGTGGTCACGAACCGCCCGGCGTCGGCACCGTCGATCAAACGGTGGTCGTAGGTCAGCGGCAGGTAGGACACCGAACGCACGCCGACCGACTCGTTGCCGGCCTCGTCGACGATGACCCGCGGCCGTTTGACGATGGCTCCGGTGCCGAGCATGGCAGCCTGCGGCGGAACCAGGATGGGCGTGTCGAACAGTGCGCCCTGGCTGCCGATGTTGGTGATCGTGAAGGTGCCCCCGGACAGTTCGTCCGGCTTGAGGTTGCCCGAGCGGGCCCGGGCGGCGATATCGGCGATGGCCCGCGCCAGGCCGGCCAGCGAAAGATCACCGGCGTTGTGCACGACCGGGGACAGCAAGCCCTGCTCGGTGTCCACCGCGAAGCCGAGGTGCTCGGCGTCGTAGTAGGTGATCTCGCCGGCGTCCTCGTTGTAACTGGCGTTGACGTTGGGGTGCGCCTTGAGGGCGTCGATCACCGCGCGGGCGATGAACGGAAGGTAGGTCAGGTTGACGCCCTCGCGTTCGGCGAAGTCCGCCTTTGCTCGGGCCCGCAGCGCCACGATCTTGGTCATGTCGACCTCGTGGGTCTGGGTCAGCTGCGCCGTGGCCTGCAGGGATTCGCGGGTTTTCTTGGCGGTGATCTGACGGATCCGGCTGGCCTTGGCCGTCGTGCCACGCAGGTGCGCCAGGGCCGAGGCGGGTGCCGCGGCAGCCGGGCGCGGGGCGGCCGCAGCAGCGGGCGCCTGCTGCGGTTCGGCCTGCTTCTCGGCGAAGGCCAGGACGTCCTGCTTGCGGATTCGCCCGCCGACCCCGGTGCCGGTGACACGGCTCAAGTCGACGTTCTTGTCGGCGGCGAGCTTGCGCACCAACGGGGTCACATACCGTGCGGCGTCGCCGGCCGGGGCCTCGGCAGCAGCGGGCTGCGCCGGAGCGGGCGCGGCGGCGGGTGCTGGCGCCGGCGTGGGTTCGGGCTTGGCCTGCGGAGCGGGTGCCGGTGCCGCGGGAGCAGGCTCGGGCGCAGGTGCCGGAGCCGCAGGTGCAGGGGCGGGTGCTGCGGGAGCGGGCGCGGGGGCCGGCGCCGCGGCGGGGGCCGCCGGGGCACCCGAACCTATTCGGGCCAGTTCACCGCCGACCTCGACGGTGGTGTCCTCACCGGCGGTGATCGACAGCAGGGTGCCGGCCACCGGGGAGGGAATCTCGGTGTCGACCTTGTCGGTGGAGACCTCCACCAGCGGCTCGTCGACCTCGACGGTGTCGCCGACCTGCTTGAGCCAGCGCGTCACGGTGCCCTCGGTGACCGACTCACCCAACTCGGGCATCAGCACCGGGGTGCCGTCTCCGGCCGGTGCCTCCGCGGCGGGCGCCGGAGCGGCGGGCGCCGGAGCAGCCGGGGCCGGCGCCTCGGCAGCGGGAGCCGGCGCCTCGGCAGCGGGAGCCGGCTCCGACGGCGCGGGCTCGGCCGCCGGCGCCGCGGGGGCTGCAGGAGCCGAGGCGCTTTCCCCAGCCTCGCCGATCAAGGCCAGTTCACCGCCGACCTCGACGGTGGTGTCCTCGCCGGCGATGATCTTGGTCAGCACACCGGCCACCGGTGACGGGATCTCGGTGTCGACCTTGTCGGTGGAGACCTCCAGGAGCGGCTCGTCGACCTCGACGGTGTCGCCTTCCTGCTTGAGCCAGCGGGTCACCGTTCCTTCGGTGACGCTCTCACCGAGGGCGGGCATCTGGACTGAGAAGGCCATCGTTGTTGACTCCTCGCTCGATCGGTCGCTGCACGTCGTTTCCTGGATACCACGTCAGTGGTGGGGCGAGGGCGGTGCCCAGGTGGACTGTCGAAAACCATCCTGTCATTGCGGTGTCACCGCCACACATCGAGGTGGCGGTCGAACGTCTCTCGACGCCGTCCGGTATGGCGCACCGCGCAGTCCGCTAAAGCGCTACTGCGGCCGCTGAAGCGTCACTAATATCTCGCGGGTGCCCGCTGAGCAGATCGCCGCAGCCTGTGAGCTGTGGACCGGCTTCGACATATCGATCGTGGCCCGCAACTATGCCCAACTAGCCGGTTTGCTGGCCGGTTTCGCGTTCGTCGTCATCAATCTGGTGCTCGATCGTGCGTATCGGCGGCGTAGCGACGGCCATGCTCCGGACCCGCGCGAAGTCGAGCACGAGACCCTTACCGGGGTCGCGCTGATGAACGCCTTTCTGGGGCTGTTCCTGACCGCGGTGCAATACAGTCTGCTGGCCGGCGAGCAGGGGTGCGCTCTCGGCAGCGGTCGTGCCGCATCCGCAGAACTGTTGGGCGGCATATCATTTGTGGCCTCGCTCTATATTCTGCTGTACGCCATCGTGCAGTTCGTGTCGGGAAGCGCGGGCACGTTGATCAGACATTGCGTGTTCATCGTGGCGGTCCTGGTCCCACCGATTGCGGTGTTTTTCGTGGAGGCGACCCTGACAGACCTGGCGCTCTCGCTCGGCGACCAGCAGACGCATCGGCCGTTGCAGCCGCTGTGGGACGACGCCAACCGGCTGTCCGTGCCCATCACCGTCGCCATCGCGGTCGTCTGTGCGATCGGCTGGTTCCTCGGACGGGCGCGACGACGTAGCGAATCGCCGATCGGGCACATGGCCGGCCGAATTCGGACCGCGTTTCCGTACTTGAGCACCGTCGTGATCATCGCGGCGATCGTTCGCTCCATGGCGGCGCTGCCGAAAACCGATGTGGCATCCCATCTGAGCTCAGCAGAAGCCTGGCTCTGGGTCGCCGTGTTCGCGGTGTTGATGCTGGTGCAAAGCGTGGCGCTGTCTTTTCAGCAGGGCGTGGAAAGGTCGCCCCGCCCGGTGCGGCAGGCCGGGAGCCAGAGCGACCTCGAAGACGCGGAAGTCCCAGCCTGACTTTCGGCAGCCGGTTATCCCTTCGCGGCGATGTCTTCCAGTACCGCGAACATGGTGCGGGTGGGCACCCCGGTGCCGCCCTTGCCGGTGTAGCCCCAGGCGCCACCGGAGTTGTAGGCCGGTCCCGCAACGTCGATGTGCACCCAGTCGACTCCGTCGGCCACGAACTCACGCAGGTACACCCCGGCGACCAGCATGCCGGCGAAACGCTGACCACTGACGTTGGCCAGGTCTGCCACCGTCGACTTCAGGTCCTCCTTGAGCTCGTCGGGCAGCGGCATCGGCCAGCCGTTCTCGCCGACGGCCTGCGAGAGGGCCGCCACCCGGTCGCGGAACTCGTCTGAGCCCATCACCCCGGGGATGCGCGCTCCGAGCGCCACCGTCTGTGCGCCGGTCAGCGTCGAGGTCTCGATCAGGTAGTCCGGGCTGTCCTCGCAGGCCCGCACGATCGCATCGGCCAGGATCAACCGGCCCTCGGCGTCGGTGTTGAGCACCTCGACGGTGATGCCGCCGTACTGGGTGAGCACGTCGCCGGGGCGCTGCGCCGTCGACGACGGCATGTTCTCGGCCATCGGAACCGTCGCGGTCACGTCGATCGGCAGTCCGCGACGGGCGGCCAGCACGACTGTCGCGATCACCGCGGCCGCTCCGCCCATGTCGGAGGTCATGTGGTGCATCGAGGCAGCCGGTTTGATCGAGATACCACCGGTGTCGAAGGTGATGCCCTTGCCGACCAACGCCACCTTTTTCGCGCCGTCCGGGTTGTCGCGCAGGCGTGATCCGTGGTGGATCAACCGCACCAGACGCGGCGGGCGCGAGGAGCCCTGCCCCACACCGATCACCCCGCCGTAGCCGGCGTCGGCCAGCGCCTGTTCGTCGAGCACCTCGACCTCCAGGCCGGCCGACTCTCCCAGCGCCTTGGCGCGGTCGGCGAACTCGGCCGGAAAAAGGTGACTCGGCGGGGTGTTGACGAAGTCGCGCGCGGTGGCCACCGCGGTGGCGATGTCGGCGCCGCGCGCCGCTTGCTCCTGGGCGTCAGCCGCGGTGGACAGCACCGTCACGGCCTGCAGGCCCGGTTCCTTGGGGGCGGTCTTCTCGCTGCGGAACGCGGTGAATCGGTAGCCGCCCAACAGCAGCCCCTCGACGCCGGCGGCGAGCACCCCGTCGCCGGGCAGCCCGCTCAGTGCGCTGATCACGCTGGCGGTGCCGTTGAGTGAACGTGCCGCGTTTCCGGCAGCCTTGCGGACGGTGTCGGCCGGCCAGGAATCACGCGGCTTGCCCAGTCCGACGGCCACCACGCTGGCCACCGGCAGCGACGCCACCACCAGCCGGTTCACCTGCTCACTGCCGCCCTTGGCGCCCAGTGCGCGCAGTGCGCCCTCGATCTCGGTGACCGCCTCGGCGGGCAGGGCCGGCTCGGTCGCGGCGACCGAGGCTCCGGAGTCGTCATCAGCGGCAACGACCGGCACGATCAGCACGGCCTCATCGGCGTTCGCGGGCAGCGAGGCGGCGACGGTGACGGAGGGGGCGGGGTATCCGGGTTCGGTGCTCACAAGCACTCACCCTAACGATCCGGGTTGGGGTGCAATTGGTATGCCGGGACGGGTTCGTCGAAACCCTTGAGCGTCAACGGTTCCTGAAGAGTGGCCGGCCAGTCGGGGAGTTCTTCGCGGACGCAGGTAGAGGCCAGCACCTGGCCCGGTACGGCCGCATCGACCAGGCGCGCGGCCAGGTTGACCGGAGTGCCGAAGTAGTCGCCGTTGATCGCCAGCATCTCGCCGTAGGCCACCCCGGCGCGTACCTGCAATCCGGCCTTGCGGGCCTTGGGATGCTCGACAAGGTCGATAGCCGCCCTGGCCAGCAGGTCCCCGGTCGCGCTTACCCACATCACCGCGTCGCCGATGAACTTGACTACCCGCCCACCGTCGCAGTGCACGACGTCGGCGACGCTGCCGGCGAAATCGGTCAGCAGCGTGGCCAGCTCCGCGGACGTGAGGACTTGGGTCAGCGCGGTAAAACCGGTCAGGTCGGCGAAACCGACGCCGCACATCAGGCTGGCCGCCGGCCCGCCGGCCAGCCCCTCGAGGAAAGTCCGGTGGCTGACCTGGTGCTGGCGGTGGACGGCGTCGATCATGGCGCCGATGCGCGGGATATAGGCCGCGACCGAGCGCCAGGCCCGGGCGGTACGCAGCTCGTCGCGGGTGTGGCCCAGCCACATGTCGGGCTCGCTGAGCCGGATCATCGACGACTCCGCCTCGGCCAGCCGCGCCATGGTAGCCCCCAGCACCCGCAGGAAGCCGTCGACGGGCTCGCCGAGGTAGGACCGCATCTGGACCCAGGTGGCCAGCCCGTCCACGTCGGCCTGGCTCAGCGCGGGCGTGTCCGGGCCGGGGACGCTCAGCCCGAGCATCCGCCAGGCCTGGGCGACGTCGTCGAGCGGCAGCCCCAGTGCTTCGGCTGCGGTGCGCAACGTGTAATCGGGCGGGCCCGAGCGTCCCACCGCGTCACCGGCCAGGCCGAACAACCGGCCCTGGCGCTCGGCGTCGACCATCTCTTCGGTGGTGAACCCGAGGCCGTGGAGGTATTCGATCAGGCCGGCACGCTCACGGGCATCAGCGATACCGGCAGCCTGCAGAGCCTCGAAATCCGCCGAATCCGCCACGTCGCCAAGTGTGCCAGCCCTCGGCCGGTCAGCGGGGCACGTTGCCGAGAGGCGCCGCCAGACGCTGGCTTGTCACACGTGGACTAGAGGACGGACAGCAATATCCCGATGAACTCTCCGGACCATTCTCCGAATCCTTCGACGGTCATGGTGCCGTTGAAGAGGTCGCCTGTGTGGTCGAAGAAAGCGACGGCATCTTCGATCGCGGCTACGGGGGATACGAGACCGATGAGGGCGTTGAGATCCCCGTCCAGCTGCTCGTCGATTGGCTGTTGGTCGAGTCCGTTCATTCCGTAGTAGCCGTACATCATGAAGTCCCAACCCGTCGTGACTCCCCAGCTGAAGAATCCCAGTGCCCCGCTGCCCAGGATCGGATCGTCGGGCAAGGTGTGGAGGAAGGCGCCGATGTCCCGGACGAGCGGATAAAAGATCCCGAAGTGGTCCGCGGCTTCCGAATACATCCCCGGGTCGCCGCTCTGCCCGATCTCATCGCCGAGGTCGGGCAGGGGCACCGAGTCGTTTGGATTCGGGATGTGGGCGTTGGGGAAGTAATCAACCCACTGGGTGAAATAGTTGTCGTAATACTCAAAAACGGACGTAGGCGAGTAATCGTGCAGCTCCAAAAGAATGTTCTGCGGCCCACCGACGTTGACGATATTGGTCAGCTGGTCTGTCGTGTAGCCGTAGTTATAGGCGTTCAGCACGATTGTCTCGGCAAGGTCGTGAGTGTCCGCCGGCGTAGTTCCGGGGTACCCGGCGTCGATGTAGATCCAGTGCAGAGTTTTCGCCATGGCTTCCACTGCTTGCGCCACTTCGCTGGCGTCCGGCAACGCGGTCAGGCTCACCGGGGTGTTCCAGATGTGCGGCGCGCTTGCCGAGGCGGAGGCGGTGCCGGCCACCGGTGCGAGTGCGACCGCCAGGATGGTCACCGCCGTCGCGCCCGAGACGCGTTTCGTGTATCTACCCACTCTTGCTCTCTCCTGAAATAAGTGATTGTCGGGCATCGTTGGGGCCATCACCCGCAGTAGGGCGATGCGCTTGCCGTTGCTGGAGCGCTCGCCGTATCCGGTGCCGTCGGCCGCGGGCCGATGTGTCCACCGCCGCTGTGTCACGTCAACCCCCCATAGCTGTACCTGTGATCGAGCCGTGAACTGAATGAATTCCCCCTCAAGGAGAGTACCGAGAAGTTGCCCGATAGTCGTGGCAAGCGGTCAAAGATGTCGAAACATGTCGTGACGCTCGACACCCGAGACCAAGCGCCATAAAGGCACACTGCGCCGCTGAACCGGGGAGCGAGCGGGTGAGTCCCGGATGAAATGGCGCGAGCCGGGATGTGCAGCGAGCAACCTGCGCGGTGGGTTTACGCCCGCCCGATTAGGCTGGCTCGACGTGAGCGAACTGCAGCACGGACCCCTGGAAGACCGCCACCGCGCGCTGGGCGCCAGCTTCGCCGAGTTCGGCGGCTGGCTGATGCCGGTGTCCTACGCCGGCACCGTCGCCGAGCACAACGCCACCCGCGAGACCGTCGGCCTGTTCGACGTCAGCCACCTGGGTAAGGCGACCGTTCGCGGTTCGGGTGCGGCGGCCTTCGTCAATGCGACGCTTACCAACGACCTGGGCAGGATCACGCCGGGACAGGCCCAATACACCTTGTGCTGCAACGAATCCGGTGGCGTCATCGACGATCTGATCGCCTACTACGTCGCCGACGACGAGATTTTTCTGGTACCCAACGCCGCCAACACCGCGGACGTGGTGGCCGTGCTGCAGGAGGCGGCGCCGGCGGGGGTGACGATCACCGACGAACACCGTTCGCGTGCGGTGCTGGCGGTGCAGGGCCCACGATCGGCCGAGGTGGTCGCGGGTCTTGGCCTGCCGACCGAGATGGACTACATGGCGTTCGCCGATGCCGCCTTTGCCGGGGTGCCGGTGCGGGTGTGCCGGTCCGGCTACACCGGTGAACACGGCTACGAGCTGCTGCCGGAGTGGGAATCGGCGGGCGTGGTGTTCGATGCGCTGGTGGAGGCCGTGCGGGCGATCGGCGGTGAGCCGGCCGGCCTGGGCGCCCGCGACACCCTGCGCACCGAGATGGGCTACGCCCTGCATGGTCACGAACTGTCGCCGACCATCTCGCCGCTGCAGGCCCGCTGCGGTTGGGCGATCGGCTGGAAGAAGGAGTCGTTCTTCGGCCGCGACGCGCTGCTGGCGGAGAAAGCTGCCGGCCCCGCGCGCCTGCTGCGTGGCCTTCGCGCCACGGGTCGGGGAGTGTTGCGCGCCGACCTGGCGGTACTCGACGGTGACCACCGGGTCGGGGTCACCACGTCGGGAACGTTCTCGCCGACGCAGAAGGTCGGTATTGCGCTGGCGCTGATCGACGCCGACGCGGGCATAGAAGACGGCGCGCGGCTCACCGTCGACGTGCGCGGTCGCGCGGTCGAATGCGAGGTGGTGACGCCGCCATTCGTCACGGCAAAAACCCGTTAGCGCACCGGTTATACAATCGCTGCATGACGAGCAGCCTCCTCGATTTCCACGTGTCGGTCACCGCGAACCCGACGCCCGACGAGGTGCGCGAATCCATTTTGGCGGAGCCGGGTTTCGGCAAGTACCACACCGACCACATGGTTTCGATCGACTACACCGTGGACGCGGGTTGGCACAACGCGCGGGTCATTCCTTACGGACCCATCGAACTGGACCCGTCGGCCATCGTCCTGCACTACGCGCAAGAAGTGTTCGAGGGGCTCAAGGCCTACCGGTGGACCGACGGATCGATCGTCTCGTTCCGCCCCGAGGCAAATGCCGCCCGGATGCGCGCATCCTCGCGGCGGCTGGCCATCCCGGAGCTGCCCGACGATCTGTTCATCGAGTCGTTGCGGCAGTTGATCGCCGTGGACGGAGCCTGGGTGCCGGCGCCGGGCGGCGAGGAGTCGCTGTACCTGCGCCCGTTCGTCTTCGCCACCGAGCCGGGGCTGGGGGTGCGCCCGGCCAACGAGTACCGCTGCCTGGTGATGGGATCACCGGCTGGGGCCTACTTCAAGGGCGGGATCAAGCCGGTGAGTGTGTGGCTGTCGACCGAGTACGTGCGGGCCTGCCCCGGCGGTACCGGCGCCGCCAAGTTCGGCGGTAACTACGCCGCATCGCTGGTCGCCCAGGCGCAGGCCGCCGACAACGGCTGCGACCAGGTGGTGTGGCTGGATGCGGCCGAGCGGCGCTACGTCGAAGAGATGGGCGGCATGAACCTGTTCTTTGTGTTCGGCACCGGTGGCTCGGCGCGCCTGGTCACTCCGGAGCTGTCCGGTTCACTGCTGCCCGGTATCACGCGGGATTCGTTGCTGCAGTTGGCAACTGATGCGGGGTTCAGTGTCGAAGAACGCAAGATCGATGTCAGTGAATGGCAGAAGAAGGCCGCTTCCGGCGAGATCACCGAAGTTTTCGCCTGCGGTACGGCCGCGGTCATCACCCCGGTGTCACAGGTCAAGTCCGCGGACGGCGAGTTCACCATTGCCGACGGTCAGCCCGGTGAGGTCACCATGGCGCTGCGCGACACCTTGACCGGTATCCAGCGCGGCACCTTCGCTGACACCCACGGCTGGATGGCGCGGCTCGACTGAGCGGGGTCAGTAGACCCAGATCAGCCCGGTGTGCCGGGTGTACCGGGGGAGCCGTCGGCACCGCCGGCACCGCCATCGCCGCCGGTAGCCCCGAAGCTGTCGGTGGCGTTGGCCCCGGCGCCGCCGACCCCTCCGATACCGCCGGCACCGGGATGGGCAACCCCACCGGCTCCACCGGTCCCACCGAAGCCTCCGGTAGCCGTGCCCTGTACTGCGGTAGTCGCATTGCCCCCGTCACCGCCCGCGCCGCCCGCGCCACCGGTGTAGTCGTTGTAGCCGTCGGCTCCTGCGTCGACGGAGCCGTCGGCGGTGCCGCCGGTACCGCCCGCGCCACCACCGCCACCGAGGGCGCCTTGACCGATAATCACGGAACTGCCACCGGTGCCGTCCCCGCCGATCCCGCCGGCACCGCCGTTTCCGCCCGTACCGCCATGGAACGCGATGCCGCCGGCCCCGCCGGCTCCGCCGCGACCTCCGGCGCCGTAGCCGCCGCCTATGCTGCTGATTCCAGTGGCGTTCCCGCCGGCCCCGCCGGGCCCACCGATCCCACCGGTGCTGCCGGCATCGATGCCGCGGCCGCCTACTCCGCCTGAGCCACCGGCTCCACCTACCCCCGCGATACCGCCGAACAAGTCACTACCGGTACCGATGCCGCCGACACCGCCGACACCGCCCGCGCCGCCGGTACCCCCGGCACTGCCAACGCCGCCACCACCTCCGCCGCCACCACCAGAGGTGGTGCCCAAGGTGGCGATGGCCCCATTGCCGCCCACGCCGCCGACGCCGCCGCCGTCGGCACCGCCGTGGCCGCCGTTTCCCCCGGCACCGGTGCCGGCTATGCCGAACCCGGAGGTCCCGCCGTTGCCGCCCACGGCACCGATCGCGCCACCGCTGCCGTCACCGCCCGCGCCGCCGTCGCCGCCCGCCCCGCCGAATTCGCCGGTGCCGCCCCATCCACCGCCGTTGCCGCGACCCGCGGAATAGCCGGCGGCGCTGGCGTTCCCGCCGTTCCCGCCGTCGCCTCCGATGCCACCGGTGCCGGAGTACCTGCCACCGGGACCGCTCCCGATGATCCCGCTGGTGCCGCCACCCGCGCCGACACCACCACTGCCGCCATTACCCGATGTGGTGCCGCCATTGCCACCGTTGCCGCCGTGTCCGCCGGTCCCGCCGCCGCCTCCCTCGCCGTTGGCGGTGCCGCCGCCGTGGCCGCCGAGTCCGCCGTAGCCACCGTCACCGCCGTCACCGACGGCTCCCGCGGCGCCGCCGTCACCGCCCTTGCCGCCGGTCCCACCGTTGCCGCCGTCACCGAACAGCGCCGCGCTCTTGCCGCCGTCGCCGCCGTACCAGCCGTCGCCGCCCACCGCACCGGCCGCGCCATTCCCCCCGTTGCCGCCGTGCCCACCGGCGCCGCCATTGCCGAACAGCCAGGCTACGGCGTTGCCGCCGTCCCCGCCGTAACCGCCGCCCCAGCCGGCGGCACCGCTTCCGCCGTCTCCGCCGGAGCCGCCGTGACCCATGTAGGTGCCGCCGCTCCCGCCGTCGCCGCCATCGCCGGGATAGTCGCCGGAACCGAAGCCGCCGCCGTGGCCGCCGTCGCCGCCATTGCCGAAGAATCCGGCATCGCCGCCGTTTCCGCCCCAGCCGCCGACAGCGGTGCCGCCGTCGCCGCCGTCACCGAACCACAGCCCGCCCGCGCCGCCCATGGCCTGTTCGTTGGTGCCTTCGTCGATCCCGTCGGCACCGTTGCCGATCAGCAGCTGGCCGTTGCCAAAGGTGTTGTTGACCCAGGTGCTGATCTCGATACCGGACTGACTGGCCAGCCAGTCCTGCCCGGCCTGGTGCAGTGGGGCATAGAACCAGGTATCGAACCAGTCGGCCGTGGTGGGGTCGGTGGCCGCGGCGGTGCTCTCCGCGCCCAGCCACGACCAGCTCGCCGGATCGAAGAGGTCGACGATCCAGTCGATCATCGGATCGGCCTGGGCCGGTGCTGCGGCCAGCGGACTCATCCCGAACGCCAGAAAAGCTCCGGCAGTGCTGGTCAGTCCGATCAGTCGGCGGTGACGGGCACTGGTGTGGGTCCTGTTTGCGTACTGATCGCACATGACGGGCCCTCCCAACGAACCTGACAATCCGGTAAAGACCGACATTAAGGTCGCTGAGAAGGAACGCACGCAGTAGTCGACTACTGCATTTCCGGTCGATGTCGCGCAGTGCGCCGCTGCCGGCTTTGGAGCCCCATCGGCGGGGTACCTACGACATCACCGACTACGCAGTAGGTCAGCTCACGGGATCTGGCGGCAGGCGCAGGTCGTCGGCCACCGGTGACCAATCCTCGGCGATGCGTTCGCAGCAGCCGGGGTCGTCGTCGACGTCGTCGGCATCCGCGGCGCCGTCGGTCATCGCCTTGCGTGATTCCCGACTCCGCTTGCTGTAGTTCTGATGGCGCGGCATCCCAGATTTCCTCCCCGGACCATGATGTTAATGGCTGCTGCAATTGTTACAAAGACCAATTGGGTGTAACACATTGCTCCGGAGAAATATCCGGAAGTCCGGAAAGGATGCGAAATTGACGCGAGGGTCAACCGCTGGTCAGAGCGGTGAGCGCTACCGCGACCAACGCCGTCGTCCACTCGATGACCGCTCCGAGGACATCGCCGGTGATGCCGCCAAGGCGACGTACACAGCGTTTTACCAGCATAGCGGCGCAAGTCAGGGCCAGGGCGACGGCAACCGGACCGTGCCACGGCGCCGCGCCGGCAGGTATCGCCGCCGCAAGCAGCGCCATCGCCCAGGCGGCGGCGACCCACAGCGGCTGACTGCCGGCCACCGTGGCGCCCAGCATGCTTCCCCCGGCGACGGGCACCGAGCGCCGGCAGGCCAACACCGCGGCCACCCGGCCCGCGCAGACCGCGAGCACGATCTGCCCGGCGCCCAGCATCGGGAAGGTCGTTGCCTGCAGGCCGATCACCAGGACCACCGCGACGACCCCGAACGGGCCGGTCGATCCCTCGCGCATCACCTGCAGCGCCTGCGGAGCGGGCCGGGCGCACCCCAGACCATCGGCCGTGTCGGCCACCCCGTCGATGTGCAGTCCGCGGGTCGCGGCCAGTAGCGCAGCCACCGCGAGCAGGCCCGTGATCGGGCTGCCGGGGCCGAAGGCGTACCCGCCGGCCCAGACCACTACCGCGGCCAGCGCGCCCAACACGGCGCCGACGACCGGGAATACTGTCATCGCCCCGCGGCCCGGCGGCCGGCCGGACGAAACGGGAAGAATCGTTCCGAACGCGAAAGACGAGGCGAGGGAAGCGATCACGATGATCGGTCGCTGACGCCGGCTTCGGCGAAGGTGGACATGGAGGCCAACGCCGCCACCGCGGCGCGCAGCACCGACAGGGCAACCGCGGCGCCGGTGCCCTCGCCCAACCGCATCTGCAGGTCGAGGATCGGCTCCAGGCCCAGCGCCGCGCAGGCCAGCGCATGCGCGGGCTCCGGCGAGCGATGACCGGCCTGCCACCAGGCCCGGGCCCCGGGCGCCAGCCGGTCGGCCACCAGGGCGGCCGCCGTCGACGCCAGGCCGTCGAGCAGCACCGGGGTGCGCCGCACAGCGGCTTGGGCGCAGAACCCCGCCAGCGCGGCGAAGTCGGCGCCACCGCAGCAGCGCAGCAGCGCCAGGGGATCGGTGTGGTGCGGGCGGGTCCGGAAGAGGGCGTCACGCACTGCCGCGGTCTTGCGCGCCCAGCCGGCATCATCGATGCCCGTCCCGTGACCCACCACCTCGGCGGGCTCGGCGCCGGTCAGCGCGGCGATCAATGTCGTTGCGACGGTGGTGTTCCCAATTCCCATATCGCCGGGGATGAGCAGGTCCGCCCCGCCGTCGACTTCCTCGTCGGCGATGCGCCGGCCGGCCTCGATCGCGGCCAGGGTCTGCTCGGGGGTCAGCGCGTCCTCGCTGGTGATGTCGCCGCTGCTGCGGCGCACCTTGTAGGCCCCGGACGTGCCGGACGTCCCGGGGGAGTCGGTTGCTTCCGAATCGACGGCCATGTCCACCACCCGCACTCCGGCCCCGCCGACGGCGGCCAGCGCGTTGATGGCCGCCCCGCCCCGGTCGATGTTGGCGACCATCTGCGCCGTCACCTCCGCGGGGTAGGCCGAGACCCGTTCCCGGGTCACGCCGTGATCACCGGCGAACACCACAATGCGGACGCGCTCGAACTGTTGTGGTGGGCACTGCCCTTGGCAGGCTGCCGCCCACACCGAGAGGGCCTCGAGGCGACCCAGCGAACCCGCAGGCTTGGTCAAGGAGTCCTGCCGGGCCCGGGCGGCGGCCGCCACCGCGGCATCAGGTGGGCTGACCGGTGGGAATTCCATCGCTGTCGGTGCCGAGCAGGGCTCAGTCGAGGCGTTCGCCGCGCCGCACCTGCGGGCGCGGTGCCCGCATCCGGCGCAGGGTGGATGCGCGGCTGGCGGCGTAGAGCCCCAGCTTCCAGCGGCTTTCGACATTGTCGGGGAACTTGGCGTCAGCCATCCGGCCGGCCTTGCGGGCCACCAACACCCCGTCGACGGCCATCAAGACCATCAGCAGCATCATCGCCGGCGAAATGTAGTACTGGACCTGCGGGACCGCCATCATGATGAACATCAGCCCCAGCGCCACCGGCATGAACAGGCCCAGCAGGTTGTAGCGGGCGTCGACGATGTCGCGAACGTACCGGCGCACCGGGCCGCGGTCGCGCTCCAGCAGCGCCGCCTCGTCGCCGGACAGCATCCGTTCCCGGCGGTCGGCCATGCGCTCGCGACGCTCGGCCTTGGCGATCCGGCGTTCCTCCTTGCTCAGCTTCGGGCCGGCCAGCGACTTGCGCCGGGCCCGGGCCTCCGCGGAGGTCATCGGGGCCGGTGCCACCGGGCCGCGGCGTTTGGCCGCGGCGCTGCGCTTGGGGGTGGGCCGGCCTTTGGGGGCGGTGACGCCGCCGCGGGCGGCATCCTCAGACTCATTGCCGTCGACCGAGACGGCGGAGACCACGGACTGCGCGGACTGAGCCTCGTCTTTTCTGCGCCCCGGCAACTTCACGCCCGCCAGATTACTTGGCCGGTCCGCCCGGCCTGCGTCGCCGTCCGCGCGGCTCGATACCCTGCAGAGATGGCTGATCACCCGGGTGCCGGCGGCTCGGCCGGTCCTCGGGCGCGGGCGCTTCGGGTCCTGATCGCGCCGGACTGTTTCGGCGAGAGCCTGACCGCGGTGCAGGCCGCCGCCGCCATCTCGACGGGCTGGCACCGCAGCCGACCCCACGACCGGCTGGCGATCGCACCGCAGTCCGACGGCGGCCCGGGCTTCGTCGCGGTGCTGGCCACCACGCTGGGCGCGGTGCAGCGGTCACGGGTCAGCGGACCGCTCGACGACGCGGTCGACGCCGAGTGGGTCTGGGACGTCGCGGCCAACACGGCCTACCTGGAATGCGCTCAGGCGTGTGGGTTGGGGCTGCTCGGCGGGCCTCCATCGCCGCGGACCGCGCTGGTCGCCCACAGCGCCGGCGTGGGCCAGCTGGTCGCCGCGGCGTTGGCGGCCGGGGCTCAGCGAATCGTCGTCGGGCTTGGCGGCAGTGCCTGCACCGACGGCGGTCGCGGCATGATCGACGAACTGGGCGGCCTGGCCGCCGGACGCCGGCGGCTCACGGGCGTCGAATTGATCGCCGCCTGCGACGTGCAATACCCGCTGCTGGGCCCGTGGGGCTCGGCCCGCGTATTCGGGCCGCAGAAGGGTGCCGACGCGGCCACGGTCGCGGTACTCGAGAGCCGGCTGGCCGCCTGGGCGTGCGAACTGGACGCCGCCGCCGGATGGGAGGCCAGCGCCGCGTCGGGTGCCGGGGCAGCCGGGGGGATCGGAGCCGCCGTGTTGGCCCTGGGCGGCACCATCGAATCCGGGTCCGAGATCGTGGCCCGCCACACCGGTCTGGCGGCCGCGCTCGCCGACACCGACGTTCTGGTCACCGGCGAGGGCCACTTCGACCAGCAGTCGCTGCACGGAAAAGTGGTCGGTTCGCTGGCGGCTGCGGCCCGGGCGCGGGAGTTACCGCTGCTGGTACTGGCCGGACAGATCAGCCTGGACGAGCCCGCTTTGCGGTCGGCTGGGGTGTTGGCCGCCCGGGCACTCGCCGACTACGCCGGCTCGGTGGGCTTGGCTCTGATCGACGCGGCCAACCAGCTGATCGGGCTGACCGCCGTCACCGCGGCGCAGATCGGTGGCCGTCCCGCGGGTTCACGCGGGTGATTCGGCGCTCCAGCTTCGCCTCTCCTGCGGCGAGCCTCGCTAACCGCCGGGTTCGCCGTCGGTAGGGAACACGTCGGCGCAGGGTATCGTTGTTGTGGTGGGCTCGAACGCCTCCAGGCGAGGCCGGGCCCGCCCCCATGATCAACCGCAATAGGGAGACGCAATGACTGTTCAGGATCAGTCGACCACCGAGTCTCACGGCGTGGTCTTGACCGATGAGGCCGCGGCCAAGGTGAAGGCGCTGCTGGAACAGGAGGGTCGTGACGACCTGACCCTGCGGATCTCGGTCCAGCCGGGCGGCTGCGCCGGCCTGCGCTACAACCTGTTCTTCGACGACCGCAGCCTCGACGGTGACGTGGTCGCGGAGTTCAACGGCGTCACGCTGACCGTCGACCGGATGAGCGCGCCGTACCTGCAGGGTGCCGAGATCGGCTACGCCGACCAGATCGACAAGCAGGGTTTCACCATCGAGAACCCCAACGCCGGCGGCTCGTGCTCGTGCGGCGACTCGTTCAACTGAGCATCTGATATTCGCCGCAAGGCCGGGGGCTCTGTGCTGCCCGGCGGCGGACCGGCGGCATCGGGCCGCTACCGTGGGTACCCACATCCAGGCCCATGGTGACGATACGAGGGGGATTGTTCAGTGACGATTGCGGTGACCGGTTCGATTGCGACCGACCATCTGATGCGCTTTCCGGGTCGGTTCTCCGAACAGCTGCTGGCCGATCACCTGCAGAAGGTTTCGCTGAGCTTCCTGGTCGATGACCTGGTGGTACACCGCGGCGGCGTGGCGGGCAATATCGCCTTCGCCATCGGTGTGCTCGGAGGTGACGCCGCATTGGTCGGCGCCGCCGGTGCCGACTTCGCCGACTACCGGCAGTGGCTGGTCTCGCACGGCGTCAACTGCGACCACGTGCTGACCTCGACAACCGCGCACACGGCCCGGTTTGTCTGCACCACCGACCAAGACATGGCCCAGATCGCGTCGTTCTACCCGGGCGCGATGTCGGAGGCCCGCAACATCTCGCTGGCCACGCTGGTCGAGGCCGCCGGGAAGCCGGAACTTGTGATCGTCGGGGCCAACGACCCCGAGGCGATGTTCTTGCACACCGAGGAGTGCCGCACGCTGGGGCTGGCGTTCGCCGCCGACCCGTCGCAGCAGCTGGCGCGGCTGACCGGGGATGAGATTCGCAAGCTCATCGACGGTGCCACCTACCTGTTCACCAACGACTACGAGTGGGACCTGCTGCTGTCCAAGACCGGCTGGACCGAGGCCGACGTCATGAAGCAGGTCGGGCTGCGGGTGACCACCCTGGGCGGCGACGGCGTCGACATCGTCTCCCCGGACGGCTCCCGTGTGCACGTCGGCGTGGTTCCGGAGAAGTCCCAGACCGACCCGACCGGGGTCGGCGACGCCTTCCGCGCCGGCTTCCTCACCGGGCGCAGCGCCGGGTTGAGCCTGGAGCGGTCCGCGCAGCTCGGTTCGCTGGTGGCGGTGCTGGTGCTCGAGTCCACCGGAACCCAGGAATGGGTGTGGGACCGTGCCGCCGCGGTGAGCCGGTTGGCGGACGCCTACGGCGACGCCGCCGCGGCCGAGATCGACGCCGCACTCAAATAATTCGACGTTGACTCTGCGTCCAGGGCGCGAAAGTGCGAGTAGGTCGCGCCGGGGACGCAGAGTCAACGGTTAGAGCCGGACGGGGTAGTCCGGTTCCCTGATGGTCGGTACCACGCTGTGCTCGACGAAGATGGCGTGCCACAGCATGAAGATCAGCACGGTCCACAGCCGACGGCTGTGATCGGCGGTGCCGACCCGGTGCTCGTCGAGCATCGTGCGCACCGCGGCGACATCGATCAGGTGATCAGCGCCGGTGGCGTCCACCGTCGCGTACGCCCACTCCAACAACTCCCCGGCGCGCAGCCAGTGCCGCAACGGCACCGGGAAGCCGAGCTTGGGGCGGTGCAGCACATGCGCGGGAATGATCGGCTCCAGTGCACGGCGCAGCGCGTACTTGGTGGTGGTGCGGGTGATCTTGGCCGACACCGGCAGCCGCGACGCCACAGCGAACACTTCGGGGTCCAAGAACGGCACCCGCAGCTCCAGCGAGTTGGCCATCGTCATCTTGTCGGCCTTGACCAGGATGTCGCCACGCAGCCAGGTGAACAGGTCGATGTGCTGCATCCGGGCCACCGGGTCCCACCCCGCCGATTCGGCATACAGCGCAGCGGTGACGTCGGTGTGGGTCCAGTCGGGGGAGAAGCCGGGCAGCACCGCACGCAGTTGCTCGTCGGAGAAGCTGCGTGCGTTGCCGTAGTAACGCTCTTGCAGCGTGAGCGACCCGCGGTGCAGCAGACTTTTACCGCGCATGCCCTCGGGCAACGGCCGCGACGCCTTCCCCAGCGAGCGGCGCACCGGTGCCGGTAGGTAGTCGAACGCCCGCAGCGACAGCGGCTCACGGTAGATCGTGTAGCCGCCGAACAACTCGTCGGCGCCTTCGCCGGAGAGCACCACCTTGACGTGTTTGCGGGCTTCGGCGGCGATGAAGTACAGCGGGACCAGGGCCGGGTCGGCCACCGGGTCGTCGAGATACCAGACGATCTCGGGCAGGGCGGCGACGAACTCCGCCGGGCTGACCACCTTGACCACGTGCCGGGCGCCGATCGCCTCGGCGGACGCGGCGGCCACGTCGACCTCGGAGAAGCCCTCCCGCTCGAACCCGGTGGTGAAGGTGATCAGCTTGGGATTGTGGCGCATCGCCAGCGCCGCGATCGCGGTGGAGTCGATCCCCCCGGACAGGAACGCACCCACGGTGACGTCGGCTCGCATGTGCTTGGCGACCGAATCCTCGAGCACCGCGGTGATCTCGTCGTAGCGCGCCTGCTCGGTGTCGCGGGTGATCGGGGTGGCGTCGAACCGCGGACGGAAATAGCGGGTGGTCTCCGGCTCACCGCCGGGACGAACGCGGGCATAGCAGCCCGATTCCAGCCGGCGTATGCCGCGGTGCAATGTCTCCGGCTCCGGCACGTACTGCAGCACCGTGTAGTGCTGAAGGGCGCGGACGTCGATGTCGGTGTCGAACCCGACCACCTCGGCCAGGTCCAGCAGACACTTCTTCTCGCTGCCGACCACCGTGCCGCCTGGCCCGGACGCCATGAAAAGCGGCTTGATCCCGAACGGGTCGCGGGCACAGAACAGCTCACCGGCCACGGTGTCCCACACCGCGAAGGCGAACATGCCGCGCAGCCGCGACAGGACGTCGACGCCCCAGTAGTGGTAGCCCGCGACGATCGCCTCGCCGTCGCCGTCGGTGGCGAACACCGCGCCGTGCTCGGCGGCGAGCTCCGCACGCAGTTCTACGTAGTTATAGATCTCGCCGTTGAAGACCAGTTCGTAGCGTTCCGGCGCCTCGGGGGGCCCCCACCGCATGGGCTGGTGCGAATGGGCGATGTCGATGAACGACAGCCGGTTGAACCCGAACACCACGCGGTCGCCGGCCCAGATGCCGCCTGGCTCGTCCGGGCCGCGGTGGCGCATCAGGTGTGTCGCGCGCGAAACCGCGCCGGCGACTTTCTCCATATCCGCGGCGGGCCGCGGTCCCGAGGTGTCGGTGCCGGCCGGGGCACACACGAAAGCCAGCAGTCCACACATCGGGTCCCAGTATGCCGCACCGGTATCGGCCTTTAACCACGTAGGCCTGCGCAGAACCTGGGGCGTCGGATGAGGCGGTCAACACACCGGGGTGGCCAACCGGCAGGTACATCAAACCTCGGTGATCCGGGTGGTCTACGCTGCGTAGTATTCGACTGCTCCACCGGGTCAGTCGGCCCGTTCTGTGACTCGAGGAGGCACCAACGTGACACGTCGCGGGCAGGGCGTTGCACATCGCCGTCTGCTTCGACCGCTGACCGCGGTCAGCGTGCTCGGACTGCTGGCGGTGACGCTCAGCGGATGCAGCGTCGACTGGACCGATGTGGTCGGTTTCGGCTGGCCCAAGGGCATCACGCCCGAGGCCGAGGCCAACTACCAGCTGTGGATCGGCATGGTCATCGCTTCGGTGGTGATCGGTGGGCTCGTCTGGGGAATGATCTTCTGGTCGATGATCTTCCACCGCAAGAAGGCGACCGACACCGAGCTGCCGCGCCAGTTCGGCTACAACATGCCACTGGAGCTCGGCCTTACCGTCGTGCCGTTCCTGGCCGTCGCGGTGATCTTCTACTTCACCGTCGTGGTGCAGGAGAAGATGCTGCACCACGAGCCGAACCCCGAGGTCGTCGTCGACGTCACCGCCTTCCAGTGGAACTGGAAGTTCGGCTACCAGAAGGTCGACTTCCACGACCACACCCTGAGCTACGACGGCGTGGACCAGGTCCGCAAGGACGCGATGACCTCCAAGCCCGAGGGCGTGGACGCGCACGGCGAAGAACTGGTCGGACCGGTCCAGGGCCTCAACACCGAGGACCGCACCTACCTGAACTTCGACAAGATCGAGACGGTGGGTACCACCGGCGAGATCCCGGTGTTGGTGCTGCCGAGCGGTAAGCGCATCGAGTTCGTGCTGAACTCGGCCGACGTCATCCACGCTTTCTGGGTGCCGGAGTTCCTGTTCAAGCGTGACGTCATCGCCTGGCCCGAGCGCAACAACCAGGTCAACACCTTCCAGGTCGCCGAGATCACCAAGGAAGGCGCGTTCGTCGGCCACTGCGCCGAAATGTGCGGCACCTACCACGCGATGATGAACTTCGAAGTCCGAGTGGTCTCGCCCAACGACTTCAAGGCCTATCTGAATCAGCGCATCGCTGGAAAGACGAACGCCGAGGCGCTCGAGGCGATCAAGCAGGAGCCGGCGGCGACCACCACCTTCCCGTTCGACAGCCGCCGTGGCCTGCTAGCCCCGCAAGCCAGCAACAAGTAGGGACAACGCATGCGCATCGAATCCAGGCTGTTCGAGTTCGTCGCCACCTTCTTCCTGGTGGTCGGGGTGATCTACGCGGTGCTGACCGGGAAGTTCGCCACCGGTGGCGTGGAATGGGCCGGCACCACCGCGCTGTTCCTGACCGGGATGATGGCCATGATCGTGGCCACCTTCTTCCGGTTCGTGGCACGTCGGCTCGACACCCGTCCCGAGGACTACGAGGCTGCCGAAGTCAGTGACGGCGCCGGCGAGCTGGGCTTCTTCAGCCCGCACAGCTGGTGGCCGATTCTGATCGCGCTGTCCGGGTCGGTGGCCGCCGTCGGGATCGCCCTGTGGCTGCCGTGGCTGATCGCCGCCGGAGTGGTGTTCGTGTTGTCGAGCGTGGCCGGACTGGTCTTCGAGTACTACATCGGCCCCGAGAAACACTGACCACATCTCCGCCGCGGCCGCCGTGTCGACCCGTTTGGGTAGGGTTGCCGATGCACAATGACCAACGGTGGCTGATGCCGACCGCAACCGGTCAGGGCGTGGCGCGGCGGTTTGAACAGGATAGGCGGGAATGAGCGGGCCGAATCCCCCAGAGGCGGGCTCTGGAGACGAGGGCTCCGGCAGCGGTCAGCCGGCTTCTGACAAGGCCCCCGAGGCAGGTGCGGGCGGCGAGATCCAGCCGCTTGACGATGTAGCTGCCACTCCTGCCGCCGCGCCCGCAGATAACACCGCGTACTCGCAGGCATACTCGGCTCCCGAATCCGAGCAGTTCTTGAGCGGTCCTTACGTTCCGGTGGATCCGCGGCTTTACGACTACGACAGCTACGACGCACCCGAGGAACCGGACCCGGACGCCAAGACACCGCGGTGGCCGTGGGTGGTCGGGGTCACCGTGATCATCGCGGCGGTCTCGCTGGTGGTATCGGTCGCATTGCTGTTCGCCCGCACCGAGACCCACGATCTGGCTACGCCGGCCACGAGCAGCAGCACGGTTTCGGTGCCGCCGGTGCAGGACGAGATCACCCGGACCAGCACCAGCACCACAACACCGCCTCCTCCGCCGCCCAGCAGCGAGGAGCCGCCTCCTCCGCCGCCCAGCAGCGAGGAGCCGCCGCCGCCCCCGCCCCCGCCGCCGAGCGAGGAGCCGGCACCCGAGCCATCGACCACGACGCAGGAGACCACCACGACCACGCAGGCGAAGCCGTTGCAGGTGACCTACTCGGTGACCGGCACTAAGGCGCCGTTCGACCAGATCACGATCACCTACGTAGATGCCTCCGGGCAGCGTCGCACGCAGCGCAACGCCTACATCCCGTGGTCGCTGACCCTGACACCGATCTCGCAGTCGGAGATCGGTTCGGTGGAGGCGACCAGCATGCTGCGGTTGAGCAAGCTCAACTGCTCGATCACGAGCAGTGACGGTAGGGTGTTGTTCTCCAACAGCAACGACGCACCGGCGACGAGCTGCGGATGACCGGCGGGAACATGGTAGATCGATTCATTCGGCCCGGGCAGTCCCCGGAGGTCACTGACCGCGTGCTGCTGGGCGCGTGCGCTGCGATCTGGTTGACGCTGCTGGGCATGAGCGTGGCGGCCACCGTGGCGCTGGTAGATCTGGGCCGCGGCTTCCACGAGCCGACCGAGAGTTCGCACAGCGGCCTGCTTTACATCGTCATCGGTGTCTCCGCCTTGGTGATCCTGGCGGCCATCCCGGTGCTGCTCCGGGCACGCCAGCCCGGCCCGCCGCGGCCCCCCGGCTTCCCGAGCCAGGCGCAGGCCAAGCCGCCGCGCCCGGATGCCCCGCTCCCGCAGCGCGGCTTCGACGCTCCGGGCCGCCGAGCGGCCGGCACACGGCAGGTGCTGCCCAACCAGGTTCAGGTCGACCGGGTGCTGCTGCGCGGTGTCACGGTGCTGGCCTGCGCGGTGGGCGGTGCGCTGACGGTGGTCGCATTGGCCACCTATCTGATGGCGGTCGGCAAGGACACCGGCTCGTGGGTCTGCTACGGGCTGACCGGAGTCGGCACTGCCGCCATGCCGGTGATTCCGTGGCTGTACCTGCGTCGGCTGGGTGAAGTGCTGGCGCTGCCGTCTCGTTTCGGCTGAGTCGTCGCCACGGCGCGTTGTCGTGGCCTGCCGGATCACGGCCAGAGCAGTGTCGTCGACCAGCTCTTCCCGTCACGTTCATACCGCAGCCTGCGGTGCCGGCGCGTAGGGTCGGCCTGCCAGAATTCGACGGCGTCGGCCGCAACCGCATACGACACCCACTCAGCGGGGACCAGGGTGGGGGAGTGCTCGAGCTCCAGGTGTGCCTTGGCGAGCGCCTCGCTGATCTCCGCGGGATCGGCATAGGGCTCGCTTTGGCGGCCGGTGAGGACCATCGCCCGGGCGCCCTCCGAGCGGGCCAGGAAGTCGTTGGCGGTCACCGGCGGCGGGTCGGGGACCGCGATGCCGTCGACCCTGACCTGACGGCCCAGTGCGGGCCAGTAAAACGTAAGTGCGGCAGCCGGATTGCGGGCTAGATCGGCGCCCTTGCGGCTGGCCGAACTGACCCCGAAATGCCAGCCGGCGGCATCGATGTCCTTGAGGATCAGCACCCGCGCCGACGGCCGCGCTGCGCCGGCCCCACCCACCGCTCCGACCGTCGACAACGTCATCGCATGCGGTTCCGGCACGCCGCTGTCGACCGCGTGCAGCAGCCATTGGATAAACAGTGCGACGGGATCGGCCGGTGCCTGCGCCGGATCGAACTCGGGTGCCGCACCAACCAAAACGGGCAGCCCGCGCAAGAGATTGCGCAGGCTGCCCGATTCTTCGGACCCAGTGGGCCTAGTGGTGACCGTTGGTGTTACCGCCCTGGTGCTCGGCCAGTGCGGTCATCGCACGTCGCTCGCTGGCGTGCGCGGCCTCGTTGAGCGCGGCGTCCTCGTCGACCGGGTCGGCCGTCAGGAAGCTGCCAGTACCGGGAGCGCCAGCCGAACCGAGCTTGTTCATCTTCTTGGGCAGCGGCGCACCGGCGTACTCCAGCGGAACGGGGTGGCCGTGGTCATCGACCGGGCCCAGTGGCTGGTGCAGCTCGATGTAGGCACCGTGCGGCAGCCGCTTGATGATGCCTGTCTCGATGCCGTGCTCGAGCACGTCGCGGTCACTGCGCTGCAGACCGATGCACCACCGGTAGGTGACGAAGAAGACCAGCGGCGGCAGAACCACCATCCCGATACGGCCGATCCAGGTTGTCGCATTCAGCGAGATGTGGAACTTCCACGCGATGATGTCGTTCATGGCGGCCAGGGTCAGCACCATGTAGAAGCTGATCGCCATGGCACCGATCGCGGTACGGACCGGAGCGTCCCGGGGCCGCTGCAACAGGTTGTGGTGCGCGTAGTCGCCGGTGAACTTCTTCTCCAGGAACGGGTAGACCATCAGCAAGCCGAAGACGCCACCCATGATCAGCGCGACACCGACCGGGCCGGGCACAGTGTGGCCCCAGAAGTAGAACTCCCAGGCCGGCCAGAGACGGGCCAGGCCCTCGGTCCACATCATGTAGAAGTCCGGCTGGCTACCCGCCGACACCTGCGACGGGCGGTAGGGGCCCAGGTTCCAGATCGCGTTGATCTGCAGCAACCCGCCCATGAGGCCCAGGATGCCGGTGATCATCGCGAAGAACGCGCCCGACTTGATCGCGAAGACCGGCAGCACCCGCACGCCGACGACGTTGGTCTCGGTGCGGCCCGGGCCGGGGAACTGCGTGTGCTTCTGGAACCACACCAGCGCCATGTGCACGCCGATCAGGGCCAGGATGATGCCCGGGATCAGCAGGATGTGCAGTGCGTAGAGCCGGGGGATCAAGATGGTGCCCGGGAAGTCGCCGCCGAACAGTGCCCAGTGCAGCCAGGTGCCGATCACCGGCATACCCAGCGTGATCGAGGACAGCGCGGCGCGCAGACCGATACCGGACAGCAGGTCGTCGGGCAGCGAGTAACCGAAGTAGCCCTCGAACATGGCCAGGATCAGCAGTAGCGACCCGATCACCCAGTTCGCCTCACGCGGCCGACGGAATGCGCCGGTGAAGAAGATGCGCGCCAGGTGCACCATGATCGACGCCGCGAACATCAGCGCGGCCCAGTGGTGGAGCTGGCGGACGAACAGGCCGCCGCGCACCTCGAAGGAGATGTCCAGCGCCGACTCGTAGGCCCGCGACATCTGCACGCCGTTGAGCGGCTGATAGACGCCGTGGTAGATGACCTCGGCCATCGACGGGTCGAAGAACAGCGTCAGGTAGACGCCGGACAGCAGCAAGATGATGAAGCTGTACAACGCGATCTCACCGAGCAGGAACGACCAGTGCGTCGGGAAGACCTTGTTGAACTGGCGGCGCAGCGCGGCCGCCGGGTGGTAACGGGTATCGATGTCGTCTGCTTGGCGGGCGAGCAGGTCGCCGATTGCAGGGCTCATGAGGTGCGCTCCCAGAATGCCGGTCCGACAGGTTCCACGAAGTCGCCATTGGCGACCAGATGCCCATTGGCGTCAATGGTGATCGGCAGCTGTGCCAGCGCGCGAGCCGCCGGGCCGAAGACCGGCTTGGCGAAGTGCAGTGCGTCGAACTGCGACTGGTGGCACGGGCACAGGATCCGATAGGTCTGCTGCTCGAACAGGGAAGACGGGCAACCCAGGTGCGAGCAGATCTTGGTGTAGGCGAAGAAGTCGCCGTAGTTGAAGCTCTCCTGGCCCTGGCGCTTGACCACCTTGGGCATGTCGTCGGGCCGGATACGGATCAGCATCACCGGGTTACGAACGCCCATCATGATCTCGGTGAGCTTCTCGTTCGATTCTTCGGTGGTGCCGTCACCGTCGGACTCACGCCACGGGAACACCGTTTCCATGCCGCCGGCGTCCAGGTCCTCGGGACGCATCTTGACGAACGGCGAGTTGGTGCTCTGACCGGTCGCGCGGGCCAGGTAGATGGTCTCGCCGGGGTAGCGCGGGGTCCACCCGGAAGTCCACAGCGCGGCCTTCTTGCCCTCGGCGGTGTCGACGACCGGCTTCCAGGGGTTCTTGATCAGGCCACCGGCGCCGGCCACCAAGGTGCCCAGGCCGAATGCGCCGAATCCGACGCCCAGCGACGCACCCAGCAGCTTGCGCCGCCCGATGGTCGAGCCCTCGAACGCGTCGGTCAGCTGGGCCGCCACGGTCTTACGGTCGATCTCGGGGGAGCTGCCGTCGTGACGGTCCTGGATGGTGATCTCTTCGGGGATGAACTTCTTGACGAACAGCACTGCGCCGATCGCGATGCACAGCACCGAGAGCCCGAAGGTCAGGCCGTACAGCGGAGTCGCCAGCGAGTAGGCCAAGCCGTTCGGGGACTCCAGCGGCGCGTACTCCCACGGCCAGAACAGGAAGACCAGCAGCAGGGCCAGGCCGAAGCCGCCACCCGCCAGGAACCAGGCAGCGACCCGGCGCTCGGCGCGCTTTTCGGCCCGAGTGCCCTCGACCGGCCAGCGCGGCTCCTTGAAGACGGTGTTGACACCGTCGATGCTGCCGCCGAGAGCCAGCAGCTCGTCGTTGGTCATCGTCGCCAGTGCAGCGTCGTCGGGGAGTTCGGTCTTGTCGTTGCTGCTCATGAGCGTGCCCCGATCCACATTGCCGCGGCGATGGCTGCGACCATGCCGATAATCCAAATCACCATGCCCTCGGGCGCCGGGCCGAAGCCGCCGAGCCCGTAGCCGCCCGGATCCCGTTCCTCGGTAACGGATTTCACGTAGGCGATGATGTCCTTCTTCTCCTCCATGGAGATCTGCCGGTCGGAGAAGCGCGGCATGTTCTGCGGGCCGGACAGCATCGCGGTCAGGATCTGCTGCTCGCTGGCAGGCTCCAGGTCGGGCGCGTACTTACCCGAGGACAGGGCGCCGCCCCGGCCGGTGAAGTTGTGGCACGACGCGCAGTTGAGCCGGAAGAGGTCGCCACCACGGCCCAGGTCGTCGCCGCGCAGCGAAGCCTGCGCGATGCTGCCATCGGCGTTGCGCACCACGGTGGGGCCGCCGCCGTTGGCCTGGACGTAGGCGCCCAGTGCGTCGATCTGCTTGTCGTCGAAGAACGGGTACGTACGGGGGGCCTGCGCCTCACCGCGGACCGCGGGCATCCGACCGCTGGAGACCTGGAAGTAGACGGCGGCTTCACCGACGCCGATCAGGCTCGGACCGCGGCCCACCTCACCCTGCAGGTTGGCGCCGTGGCAGCTCACGCACGAGGTGTCGAAGAGCTGCTTACCGGTGCGCAGCAGGGCCGAGGCCGACTCGTCGGCCACCGCAACCTGCGGGGTCGGGGTCAGCACCGCGGCCATTCCGCCGGCCAGCGTCAGGGCGACCAGCAGCAGCAGTCCGCCGGAGACTCGACGGCGCAGGCGCCGCCGGGCGACGGAATCGTTGTTGCCAGGTCGGGCCCACTTCTTCAGTGTCTTCAACCGGACACTCCTGTTCATCGGGCGGTTGCTCATCGGATGAAGTAGATCGTGGCGAACAGTGCGATCCACACGATGTCGACGAAGTGCCAGTAGTAGGACACGACGATCGAGGCGGTGGCCTGAGCTGGGGTGAACTTGCTCATCGTGGTTCGCAGCATCAGGAAGATGAAGGCGACCAACCCACCGATGACGTGCAGGCCGTGGAACCCGGTGGTCAGGTAGAACACGGTGCCGTAGGCGCTCGACGGGATGGTGGTGCCGTGCGCGATCAGGTGGGAGTACTCGTAGGCCTGACCGCAGACGAAGAACAGTCCCATGAGGAAGGTCAGCAAGTACCACCGGCGCAGCCCGAACACGTCGCCACGCTCGGCGGCGAACACGCCCATCTGGCAGGTGAACGATGACGCGATCAGCACCAGTGTCACCGGGACCGCCAGGGCAAGGTTCAGCTCCGTTGGCGGCGGCGGCCAGGCGCCACCGGACTGCGCGCGAGCCGTGAAGTACATCGCGAACAAACCGGCAAAGAACATCAATTCACTGGACAGCCACACGATGGTGCCGACGCTGACCATGTTGGGACGGTTCAGCGAATGCACACGAGAAGTAATGGCAGTACCCGAGGACCCCACAGCGCTCGTCACCCCGCAAGTATGACGCTATGTAGTTGTAGATCTCCACCCGGGGCTGGCAATTCGTTTGAACTGGTCTCGTCTCTGCTGTTACCGGGCTGTTAGCGCTCTGTCCTCCACCTGTTTCGGGCCGCGCTTCCGGTTGGCTTTGGTGTCGCGGGGGCCGCATGCGACGATCGGCGCGTGGTCGAGCCAGGTAGTGCGGCGCAGCCGAAAGCGCAGATAGGGCAGTGGCGACAGGTCCTGGGCGGCCTGACGTCGGGTAGGGATCTGGCTCGGGGCCAGGCGGCCTGGGCGATGGAGCAGATCATGGCCGGCGCCGCGACCTCCGCGCAGATTGCGGCGTTCGGGGTGGCGATGCAGATGAAGGGCCCAACAGCCGCCGAGGTAGGCGAGCTGGCCGACGTCATGCTGGCCTACGGCCGCAAGGTACCTACCGACAAGATCGGCACCGACACCGTCGACGTGGTGGGCACCGGCGGGGACGGCGCCAACACGGTGAATCTGTCCACGATGGCCGCGATCGTGGTGGCCGCCGCGGGCGTGCCGGTGGTCAAGCACGGCAATCGGTCGGCAAGCTCGCTGTCCGGGGGCGCCGACACCCTGGAGGCGTTGGGGGTGCGCATCGATCTGGGGCCGGACGAGGTGGCCCGCAGTGTCGCCGAGGTCGGCATCGGATTCTGCTTCGCCCCGCAGTTCCAGCCGTCCTATCGCAACGCTTCGGTGGCACGGCGCGAGATCGGCGTACCGACGGTGTTCAACCTGCTGGGCCCGCTGACCAACCCGGCACGGCCACGCGCCGGGCTGATCGGGTGCGCGTTCGGGGAGTTGGCCGAGGTGATGGCCGGCGTGTTCGCGGCGCGGCGGTCCAGCGTGCTGGTGGTGCACGGTGACGACGGCCTCGACGAACTGACCACCACGACGACCAGCACGATCTGGCGAGTACAGGCCGGGACCATCGATCGGCTGACCTTCGACCCGGCGGGTTTCGGGTTCGCTCGTGCGGAGGTCGGCGAGCTGCTCGGCGGTGACGCGCAGGCCAACGCCGAGGAGGCTCGTTCGGTGCTCGCCGGAACCAAGGGCGCGGTGCGCGATGCCGTGGTGCTCAACGCCGCCGGGGCGATCGTGGCTCACGCGGGGCTATCCAGTAGCGCTGAGTGGTTGCCGGCCTGGGAGGACGGGTTGGCGCGCGCGGTCGAGGCGATCGACAGCGGCGCGGCCGAACAACTGCTTGCCCGTTGGGTCCGCTTCGGCGCCCAGCTCTGAGGCCAGCCGCGCCGAGCGGGCCAGCGCTGCCCATGAGGTCAACGGACCGGCCGAGCGCAGTGGCGACACCCAGCCGTCGGGCTCATGCGGCGGTCCCAGTTTTGCCTCTCCTTCGTCGAGCCTCGCTGAACCGCCGGGTTCATGCGGCGGTCCCAGCTTCGCCTCTCCTTCGTCGAGCCTCGCTGAACCGCCGTCGACGCGGACGATGCGCACCCCAGGAGCTGCCAGCCAGCGGGCGATGAGCATGGTCTCCTCGACGAGGGCGCCGGCCAACGGTGCCGGCTCGGGCAGCACCGTCTCGGCCCCCAGCGTGATCGCATCGACGACGGGCATCGGCGGCACACCGCGCGCGGCGCACCCCGCGGCGGCCAGCCGGCCGTGGCGGATCACCGCGAGGTGCCACCCGCCGGCGCAGTCCGGCGCGGCGGCCACCAGCTCGGGCAGTGCCGCCAGGGCGCGTGCGCGCTGACTGCGCCACAGGGCTTCGATCGCGGTGGCGGTGCGGTCGCGCAGCCGGGCCGCGCTTTCGTAGTGCCCGCGATCGGCCAGCGCGTTGACCTGCTGCACCGCGGCGTCCAGGGCGCCGTTGTCGGTACCGTCGAGCAACGCCGCGGCACGTCCGACCGCTTCGGCGTACTCCTCTGCAGTGGTGTTCGCTGCCGCCGGGCAAGGGCCGACTTCGGCCGGCG
The DNA here is from genome assembly GCF_045310925.1 of Mycobacterium sp. SMC-15. Taxonomy (NCBI): domain Bacteria; kingdom Bacillati; phylum Actinomycetota; class Actinomycetes; order Mycobacteriales; family Mycobacteriaceae; genus Mycobacterium; species Mycobacterium sp. SMC-15. The sequence goes on from NZ_JBJIAJ010000007.1 coordinate 182,458, forward strand.
GGCAGGAGTGCCGACTGGTGCGACTCAATCGCTTTGTGCAGGTTCGGATTCCGGTGAACCGCGAAAACAGGGCGGCGGAATCGGCGGCGTCGGCCCGAGAGCGGAATGGGCCGATGGCCCGGCCGTGCCGCGGAGCGCGCACCACGGTCAGGCGGGGGAAAGCCTCGTCGGACAGGGTGATCCACCACCACCGCCGGGGGAACTTCGATCGTCGGTTGTAGGGCGGAGCGGCCGCGGCCAGCAGCCGCAGTTCGCGGACCCCAGCCTCCAGCGGATGCGCGCATTCGACGTGATCGATCCGGGTGGCCAGCGCCACCATCTCGGCGATGCGGCTACGGCGTTCCGAGCCGTTGAAGTACTGCGCGACCCGCCGGCGCAGGTTGGTGGCGGTGCCGATGTAGAGCACTTCGTCGGACGGGCCGCGGAACAGGTAGACCCCGGGCCGGTGCGGCAGATCGACAGCCAGGCTGCGCTTGCGGCGCTGCGCCGGTGTCGTGTGTGAGAGATAGGCACGCAGATCGACGAAGGTGCTGACGTGCTGGTTGCCGAGCCGCTCGATCAGCGCGTGCAGCACGTCGACGGTGGCGCGGGCGTCGTCGAGCGCTCGGTGGGTGGGTGTGGTGCTGACCGCGAACAGCCGGGACAACTCGGCAAGCCGGACGCTGGGCGCCTCGTCGCGACTGAGCACCCGGCGAGCCAGTCGCACCGTGCACAGCACCGGCGGCCGCGGCCAGGTCAGATCGCAGCGTCGTGCGGCGGCCGTCAGGAACCCCACGTCGAACCCGGCGTTATGGGCGACCAGCACCGAACCGCGGTCGAATCCGGCGAACTCCAGGAAGGACGGCAACACGGATTCGATCGTGGGCGCCTCGTAGACCATGGCGGTGGTGATACCGGTCAGCCGGACGATCTGCGGCGGAATGCCGCGCTGCGGGTTGATCAGCGTGGCGAACTCGCCCTCGACCACTCCGCCACGCACTTTTACCGCGCCGATCTCGGTGATGGCGTCCGCCTCCGCGTCCCCGCTGGGCGAGGCCCGGCCGCCGGTGGTCTCGAGGTCCACCACCACGAACGTGGTGTCGCGCAAGGTGGCCGGGGCGGCGGCGAATTCGGCTTCGAGATCGGCTTCGAATTGGGGGAAGCTCAGCTGCCTTGAGTCAGAGCCGGTGGTCATGGTCGAAACCGTAGGCGGACGCACCGACACCGGCGGTTAGCAAGCCTCGACGGAGGAGAGGTGAAGCTGGGCCGCCGTTTGAGCCGGGCGGTTAGCAAGCCTCGACGGAGGAGAGGTGAAGCGGAGACCGCTGCGGTGAAGCCGTGTTGTCGGTGCCCGGAGTTAGCGTGCCGGCAACTGATCGAGAGGAAACGTCATGGGACAGATCTCGGGACACTTGGATGGCTGCGGTGCACGCCGGGCGGATTCGGATCCGATGGTGATCGACTGCGATGACTGTGCGGTGCGCGGACCGGCTTGCCGGGACTGTGTGGTCAGCGTGTTGCTGGGCGTGCCCAACGAGCTGCTCGAAGACGAGCGTGCGGCACTGGATGTGCTTGCCGAGGCCGGGATGGCACCCCGGTTGCGGTTGGTCCCGATCCGCGGCGAGCGGGGTTCGGTGCGCCGCTCAGGCGTGGCCTGACCAGGGCCGGACCGCGGCGAGCGGCCTTAGAACTTTCACAATCCTGACTGTTACAGTCGGCAATTCGTGATGGACAACGACGTTGCCATTCCGTAACCTATTCGAGACCTTACGTTTCGGCGGCGGCACGCCCCCCGTGCCTCCCTGGGCAGTGTTAAGGATGCAATCTTGGAGCTCGAACGTATGCAGTGGCGTCTGCGTGCTTTGAGGCGCCCTGCGCTCGGCGCCGCAGTCGGCTTGGTGGCCGGTGTCACGACTCTGAGCAGCGTGTTGGTCGGAAACGTCCACGCAGACCCCGCCGACGACGCCCTGGCGAAGCTCAGCGAGCTGTCCCGCCAGGCCGAGCAGACCACTGAGGCCATGCACACCGCGCAGCTCAATCTCGATGAGAAGCTCGCCGCGCAGCAGGCCGCGGACAATGCGCACGTCGCCGACCAAGCCGCCCTGGACGCGGCCCGGGACCAGCTGTCCACCTACCGAGCTTCTGTCAACCGCTTCGCCGCCACCACCTACATGGGTGGCCGGGTTGGCGGCGCGGACGCCATCTTGACCGCTGAGTCGCCGCAACAACTGATCGACAAGCTCGGTGTGCAGCGGGTGGTCGCCAGCGACCTGTCGGTGCAACTGGACCGGTTCCGTGCCGCCAGCGAGCAGGCCGATCAGGCCGAGCAGGCGTCGGCCAAGTCGGCTGACGAAGCACGGACGGCGGCCGAGCAGGCTGCCGCGGTGCGCGCCGAGCTGCAGGCCCGCCAAAGCCGTCTGCAGCTGCAGATCTCCGTGGTGAAATCGCAGTACTACGCACTGACGCCGCAGCAGCGCACGGCGATGGCCGCACCCGGCGCGGGGCCCGAAGCCGTACCGGGAGAGCCCGCGCCCGAGGGTATGCCGCCGGCCCCCGGATTCCCGGGATTCCCGATGCCCGGGTCCGACGCCCCGCCCCCGATGGACGTGGCGATGGGCGCATCCGGTGGCGGAGGCGCCGCTACTGCCGTCCAGGCGGCGTTGACCCAGGTCGGCACGCCCTATGTCTGGGGTGGGGCCGCACCGGGCGGATTCGACTGCTCCGGTCTGGTGATGTGGGCCTTCCACCAGGCCGGCATCAACCTGCCGCACTCCAGCCAGGCGCAGGCCAACGGTGGGCAGGCGGTCTCGCTGTCCGACCTGCAGCCCGGCGATGTGCTGACCTTCTATTCAGACGCGTCGCACTCGGGGATCTACGTCGGCGACGGCATGATGATCCACTCGTCCACCTACGGTCAGCCGGTCCGGGTGGTGCCGATGAACTCCTCCGGCCCGATCCACAACGCCCGCCGTTACTGAGCGCCGGGGAATCCGACGCCTGCTTGCGGCGCTGCTGGCTGTCGAGCTGATCGGCGGTGTCGCGCTGCTGGGTGTGGCTGCTCGTCCGCCGGCAACCGAGCCACTGATCGTGGGCGATGGCCGCAGCGTCGTTCTGGAGAATCTCGGTGGTCAGCCCGGCGAAGAGCTGCTGTCGCGGGTGGCCGCGAACATCGGCTCGGCCGTCGACGCGGTCGAAGCGTTCTGGGGGACCGACTGGTCGCATCGCATTCAGGTGACGGCCACCGGCTCGGATCGGCAGTTCGTCGCGCTCGCCGGCCACGACAGCGCGGATGTTGCCCAGTGGTCCGATATCGCCGCGGTCGCGGTCGCCGACCGGGTGGATCCAGAGCGTCGGACGGCAGTTGGGCAGCGGATCGTCTTCGCGCCCCGCGCGGACGCGATGAGCACACCTACGCTGCGAATCGTGTTGACCCATGAGCTTTTTCACTATGCAGCCCGAACCGACACGGCGTTCGATGCGCCGCGCTGGCTCACCGAGGGAGTGGCCGATTTCATCGCACGGCCGCAGGGGGATCGGGCGAGTGCGCCGGCGGCAGGAGTCGTGGCGTTGCCGTCGGATGCCGACCTCGATGCTCCCGGACCGCGGCGGGCGCAGGCCTATGACCGCGCATGGGAGTTCGCTCGTTTCGTGGCCGACCGTTTCGGGACGGCCAAGCTGCGCGAGCTCTATCTGACTGCCTGCGGTCCCGGGCATGTGCAGCCGGCGGTGGCGGTGCCTCTGGTGCTCGGGGTGAATCTGCCCGAGCTGCTCGTCGGGTGGCAGCGCTGGGCCGACGGTCTCAGGCGTCCAACCGGGTGAACTCGTTCCGGCGGTGCCGCTCGATGCAGGCGGCGCGCCGGATCTTGCCGCTCGTCGTGGTGGGGATCTCGCCGGGCGCTACCAGGACAAGGTCTCCGACGGTCAGGCCGTGCTCCGTGGCGATCGCTGCCGTGACCTCGCTGGCGACGCGGGCGAGGTGCCGGATCGCTTCCTCGCCGTCGGCGTCGCGCTGCTTGATCTCGATGATGGTGACCAGCTTCTCGGTATCGCCCGCCCGGACGGCTATCGCCGCGACCCGACCCGCGGTGATCTGTTGGACCGTCGCCTCGATGTCCTCGGGATAGTAGTTGCGTCCCCGGATGATCAGCAGATCCTTGATGCGGCCGACGATGAAAAGCTCACCCTCGTCGAGAAATCCTTGGTCGCCGGTGCGCAGCCAGGGCCCGTCCGGCGTGCCCGGCAATGGTTCGGCCAGCGTGACGCCAAAGCAGTGCTGCTCCTCCGGCGGTTTGCGCCAGTAGCCGTCGGCGACATTGGCGCCATGCACCCAGATCTCGCCCACCACGCCCGGCGGGCACTCACGGTGGGTGTCGCTGTCGACGATCCGCAACGTGGGCGACTGCGGTACCCGGTAGGGGACCAGTGCGGTGCCTTTCCCGGGCGAGCACCGCTGAGCGCGGCCGGCGCCCAGCTCAACGACATCGAAGTGAGCCGCCGGTGAGGCCTCGCTCCAGGTGTTGGACGCTACGAAGACGGTCGCTTCGGCCAAACCGTACGAGGGGCGCATCATCTCGTCCCGGAAATTGAAGTGCGCGAACCGATCGACGAAGCGTTCCAGGGTGGCCGCCTCGACACGCTCGGCGCCGCTGATGACGCCCAACACGCCGCCGAGGTCCAATCCGCTCAGGTCGGCGTCGGTTGTCTTGCGCGCGGCCAGGTCGAAGGCGAAATTCGGTGCCGCCGACCAGCTGTGCGGATTTCGCGCCAATGCCTGGATCCATCGGGCCGGTCGTTCCAAGAACGAAACCGGGCTGGTCAGCTCGCCGCGGAAACCGCCCAGGATCGGTGCGCAGACCCCGAGCACCAAACCCATGTCGTGGCAAAACGGCAGCCACGACACCATGGTGGTATCCGACGGGACTGTGGTTCCGGCGAAGTAGCTCCGCATCAACTGCTCGAAATTCGCCTGCAGGTTGGCATGCGAGATCATCACCCCGGTTGGTTGCCGGGTCGATCCGGAGCTGTACTGCAGATATGCGGTGCTCGGCAAATCAGTTGCCCGGAAACTGGTTTCGCTGTCGACGTCGAGGTGCATCGAGTCGATCTCGACGATCTTCGGCACGGCGTCCAGACGGGCCGCATCAACGTATTCGGCGACGTCTTGCGCGACCGCGGACGTGGTCAGAACCACCGCGGGCGCTGCATCGGCCAGGACCGCGCCGACCCGCTCATGATGCGAGCCGCGGTGTGGCAACGGGAGCGGGACGGCGATCAAGCCGGCCTGCATCGAGCCCAGGAATGCCGCGATGTAGTCCAGGGACTGCGGGGCCAGGATCACTGCCCGGTCTCCCACGGATCCGTGGAAGCTGAGCTCGCGTGCCACGTTGAATGTCCGGCGCGACAGCTGTGACCAGGTGACGTCCTCGCGGATCCCCTCCCAGTCTCCGTCGTAGTTCGTGAAGGTGAACGCGACATCGTGGGGCCGCAGGCTGGCACGCCCGTGCAGCATCGACAGAACGGAGGGCTGAGGCATCGGCGTCACGTAGCTCATCGAATCGGTAGGCCAGCGGGCGATCAGCCCTTGCCGCTCCCGGACATTCCGGACAATACGGACATTGCGCCGTTCAGGATCTGCGAGAACGGGTCGGCCCCGCCGCCGAAGGTGGCCTGGGTGGCGGGTGCGGTGACGGCTGCGGGGTCGAAGCCATTGATCGGGTCCACTTGGATGGGAGCGGTCGCAGGATCGTCGTTGCGTGAATAGGCGGCGTTCACCCGGGGCAGCAGTATCGCGTCCAGCCTGTTAAGGGTGTCTTCATCAATCCCGATGTACGACAACGGCATAACGAGTGGAAGGTGCTTCTCGGGGATCAAATAGGTCGTTGTTGTCGCACCTCTGGAGTTCACCGTTGTCCTGATGTTCTGCGGCGGCACCATGTCCGGGTTGGTGAAGGCGACCGCGGTGTGGCCGGTTGCCAGGCCCATGAGGGTGTTGGCCAGCGCCAACAGGTTGTCCGGGCGGTCCGGGAAGTCGGCGATCGAGTCGTAGGCGGAGACGAACATCTTGGTGTCGTACTGGCTCTCCACCGGAGCCGGGATGCGGTAGTCCATCGCCGGAACCACCGATCCGACCGGGAACATCGCGGTCAGGAAGCTCTGGCCGAAGGCGTGCCGCGCGATGGGGTCGCCGAACGTGGCGAAATTCAACTTGTCCGGCGGGGGAGCGGTGGGATCGGTCGCCAGCCGGGCCTGCACGGCGTCGAGCACCAGCGAGCCCTCTGACAGCCCGATCGCGGTGCCGGGGCCGCCGTTGCGGATCGCCGCGTCGAGATTGCCCTCGCCCTCGTCGACCGACTCACCGATGCTGGGCCCGTCCGCCCCCAACCCGGGGAAGGCTTCATCGAGCTTGCCGATGCCGGGGAAGAGCCGCTCCAGTACGTGCCCCTGGACCTGCCCAGCCGGGTAGCGCACGATTTGGCGCCTCAGGCCGGGGAACCATTCCTCGCCTTCACGGCGGATGTACTCGTCGTAGGGGATGCCCAGGACGTGGGCGCCGCCGAGGGCGTAGGCGTTGCGGTCAGATGCATTCGCGCTTCCGCCGGGCGTGTCGTGACCGGGCGTGTCGTCGGCTGCGCTGACTCCGGTACCGAAGCATCCGGTCGTGCTCAGAGTCACCAGCGCGGAGAATCCCGCTACGAGCTTCTTCATCTCTGCCTCCCCCGACGGCTCGGCTTGCCTTGTAGTTTCACACAGATCGCCTGCACGAGTAACCCCCTTACGCTGCAGCGCGCCCCCGCCGTTGTTGCCGCGATCCCAGCTGGGACGGCCACCAGTTGGCACGCCCGGCCAGCGCGGCGATGGCGGGCACCGTGATGGTGCGGACCAGGAAGGTGTCCAGCAAGATCCCGACACCGATGACGAGACCCCCCTGGACCACGGTACTGATGCTGGAGAACAACAGACCGCACATCGAGGCGGCGAAGATCACGCCCGCCGCGGTGATCACACCGCCGGTCGAACTCAGGGTGCGGATCACGCCGTAGCGGACGCTGTGCGGCGACTCGTCGCGCATCCGCGACACCAGCAGCATGTTGTAGTCGGCGCCGACCGCGACCAGCACTACGAATGCCAGTGGGGGCACGGTCCAATGCAACTGTTGGCCGCCGATGAACTGGATCACCAGCACACCGATACCCAGCGCAGACAGATAAGAGACCACCACGGAGGCGACCAGGTACAGCGGTGCGACGACAGCACGCAGCAGAGCTATCAACGTCAACAGCACGACGAGCAGGGTGGCGATGATGATGAACCGGATGTCGTGCTGGTAATAGTCGCGGGTGTCTCTCAGACCCGCGGTATAGCCGGTCATCGACACGGTGGCGTCGGCCAATGCGGTGTTGGGCTGGGCGCTGCGAGCGGCGTCAGTGATCGCGTCGATCTGGTCCATCGCTTCGGTGCTGAACGGATTGAGTTCGGTCTGCACCAGGTAGCGCACGGAATGTCCGTCCGGCGACAGGAATATCTTGGCGGCTTCGGTGAACTCGTCCAACTGCAGTAGTTGGGCCGGGATGTTGAAACCGGCCTGAGCCGGTTGCGCCGCACCGTTTTTGAGCGTCAGGAGGAACGTCGCGGCGGCATCCAACTCGGCGCCCATCTGCTTGACCTGCTTGACCAGTTCGGAGACGCCGTCGGCGATCTGCCGACTTCCACCGGCGACGCGGTCCGCCCCGTCTTGCATGGACCGCAAGTTGGTCTGCAGGCCACCGGGTTTGTCCATTCCCATGGATTGCATCACATTGGTGAGGTTGGCAAGCGCAGTGCGCACGCGGTTGATCGAGGCGTTCAGGGACCGCTGGTCCGGGATTGACTGCAATTGCTGTGCGAGATCACTGATCGCGTCGAGGTCTTCTTGATTGCGTCCACCGAGCAGCTGTTCGAAGGCCCCGCGGGTGGCGCTGCAGGACGTATCCAGATCACAGATCGGGTTGCCCTGCAGCGCCGCCAGGACCGGGCCGATCCAGCCGAACATGTTCCTGCCGGCGGAGAAATTCCAGCCCATGGAGTTACTGATCGCGTTGACATGGTCGACGAGTTGGGCTGCGGTGTCGACCGACTGGACCAGGGTGTCGCCGCCGTACTGGTTCTTCATCGACGAAAACGAGTTGACCACGTCCTGGACGCTGGCCGACAGGCGTTTGACCTGGCCGCGCACGTCGCGCAGGTTGGTGGCCAGCGTCTCGGCTCCGGCGGCCAACCGGTTGAGGTCACTGGAGCGGCCGCTGATCGTGGCGGACCCGTCGGCGAGAAAGCCGCCGATTGCGCCGGCCTGATAGGTGGCCCGAAACTCTTCCGGCACAGCCCCGGTCGGCCGGGTGATGCCGGTGACCGCGGCGACGCCGGGGACTTGGCTGACGCGTTGTGCCATCTGTTCCAGGTCGGCGAGCGCCTCGGGAGTGCGCAGGTCATTCGGTGACTGGATCAGGATGTATTCGGGAATCGACTGATTCACCGGAAAATGCTGCTCCAGCGCCGCGTACCCGAGGGAACTCGGAGCCGAGGACCGTAGCGCCTTGCGGTCGTCGTAGTTGTAGCGCACGAAGGCGGCGCAGCCGGCCAGCGCGGCCAACACGAGCAGACTGGCCAGCAGGTGGGCCGTGGGCCTGCGCACGATGCGGATACCCGACTTACGCCACAGTCGAGCCGTCAACTCGCGCCGAGGCTTGACCCAGCCCCGTGCCCCGGCCAGCACCAGAATCGCCGGCAGCAACGTCAGTGCGGCGAGGAACGCGACCCCGATCCCGATCGCCGCCGACGATCCGACCGTCTTGAAGACGCCCATGCGGGCGAAGCTGATGACCAGAAAGGTGATCCCGACGGTGGCGGCGGATGCGGCGATCACCTTGCCGATCGACATCATCGCGCCCTTGACCGCCTGATCTGATTCCGCCCCCGACCGCAGCTGGTCGTGGTAACGGCTGATCAGGAAGACCGCGTAATCCGTTCCGGCACCGGCCATGATCGCGCTCAGAAAAACATTGGACTGATTCGAGACGCCCGAATTCGTCAGGTGGGAGTATCCGGCCACCAGCGCCTGGGCGATCACCAGAGATATCCCGATGGATATCAGCGGCAGCAGCATGGTGATCGGGCTGCGGTACACCACCAGCAGCACCAGGAGCACCAGCACCGCGATGGCCAACTCGATGGGAAGCCGGTCGTGATCGCCGGCGACCGTCAGGTCGGCGACGGTCGCCGCCGGGCCGGTGAGATGAGCGGTCAGGGCCGACCCCTCCGGGGCCTGTTCCAACGCGTGCTCGACCAGCGCGCTGATCCGATTGAATGCCGCAAATGACTGGGGCGTACCCAGTTCACCGGCAACGCCGACCGGCACGACCCACGCTTTGGCGTCCTCGCTGGTGACGATCGGACGCAGCGGTGGCGTGGTGATGAAATCCTGAAGCATCACAACGTTTTCGGTGTCCCTACGTAGCGCATCGACCAGATTGCGGTACACGGACTCGTCGGCACGATTGAGCCCATTGTCGTCGGTCAGAACCACCAGCAGCAGGTCGCCGGATCCCGATTCCTCAAACGATTCGGCCATCTTCTGCGCGGTGACGCTCGAGGGCGCATCGCTCGGCAGGATCGCGAGCGGATGCTTCTGGGCCATCTCGCTCAGCGAAGGAAAGGTCAGGGGCAGTGCGGCGGCGACGGCGATCCAGACCCCGATGACCACCAAGGGCCATCGCACCACCAGCTCTGCTAATCGCCGCATACTGTCCTGACCCCCTGTTTATGCGACGCGACCCCAGTGCCCGCTGCCTGCGACCCGTACGCACACGGACCTCATCGCCTCCATGTAGCGCGTAGCCGATTTCTGGGCGATCGGGTTGTCGGGATGCATGATCGCCATGACCGTGCCCTCGCCGTACCGGAAGATATAGATGGTCAGTTGGTAGGAGTACCGGCCATCGGGGTAGATGCCGATGTTGTTCGCAAGCCCCATATCGCCCGCGGCGAGAATGGCATTGAGCGGAGCAGCTCCGCCGTGCAGAAAGTTCGACACCGGAAAGTTCGGCTGTGGCCAATTCAGCCACGGTGCCAATTCCAGTACCCGGTAATACGGCACCTTCGCCATATCCAGCCCGGAGTCGAAGCACGTCTGTGCGGCCCAGGACGCATCCGAGAACGAGGCCGCCGCGATGGGCACGGTGATCGGGATCAACCCGGTGAACCAGCCTTGCGTCATGAAATTGTCGGCCGCCGTTCGGGAATCCCTGGGAGTCAGCCCGTAATAGGTGAGCGCGCCGGTGAACTCATGCTCCACCAGGGCCAGGCAGGCGAACAATCCACCGACGAACCGCGCGCCGGCCGCAGCGCAGGCTGTCCCGAACCGATCGGTCTGTCCGGCATCCATCAACAGCTCGGAAGACATGTCACTACGGGTCGAATCCGCCGGGTCGCCCAACGGGAGCGGAAATTCGGGGAAGCCATCGCCATTGTTCTCGGCGAAGTCCAGCCAGGCACGCACTCCGGGTGAATCCACCGTCAACGCCGCGGTGTTTTCCCGCTCCCGGATGCAGAAATCGCCGTAGCTGCCGGCATCGGGAAGCGTCAGTGCGCTGCCGCCGGCACTGAGTGCGGAGTACATGCCATTGGCCTCCAGCATCGTCGTGCCGATCAGCGTGGCGTCGCCGTGGACATGGTCCATGGCAGCAAAGAAAGTGAAGTGGCCCTCGGACTGAATGATCCCGAAGGTGAAACAACCCCATTCCAGCGGCGAGGGGATCGCGACGACGTGCGCGCGTATCTCGTCCGCAGTCATCCGTCCGTGGTCGATGGGCGCAAATTCGATGTCGGCCGGATCGGTGATCTCATGTCTGATGAACTCACCGTCACCGGCCTCTTCGAACCAGCTGCGGAAGGTGTCATGCCTGCGCAGGTAGGCGTTGAGAGCGTGGTCCATCGCGGAAACGTCGCACTGACCTGGCACTTCACAGCTCGCAATGATCTGACGTGAGAAATTCAGACCTGCTGCCGTGCGCTCACAGTAATTTCGCAGATGCTGAGCCTGCATGTAGCTGACCGGAACCGAGCTGACCGCAGCCTGCCGGGCCTTTTCGGCGGCCGCTGCCGTGGGATGCCAAGAGATGACCGTGCCGGGGCTGAGGGTCCATTCATCGAGCGAGCCAACCGTGATCTTGCCGATGCGCAAACTGCCCCTCCTCGCTTGGTCCCCCCGGCCATGCTGCGGCGAGGCCAGGATAACGCGCCGGGCTGATCTCCGATACGTCTCGGGTGAACGGCTCCGCCGCGGATCGTGGGCAGCGGTCACTCCCACCTGGGGGAAGTCCGCCGAGTTTGCCAGGGATCCGCTCACAGCTCTTGCACTACCGGCCGATGGCGGGGGAGTCTGGGTGGGCAATTCGGACCGGCCGCGGGGGGAACGAATCGTGGCCGACGAGGCAGGGGAAGGCGGCGTATGGCATCGGTCGGGCAGTGGAAAGGGTCACCACCAGGGTTCGCGATAGTCGGCTACGCGGCCCGTTTTCCGGGTGCGGCGGGCGCAGATGAGTTCTGGCAGGTGTTGCGCCAAGGGCGTGACGCGGTGTCGGAGGTGCCCGCCGACCGTTGGGACGCGGACGAATTTTTCGACGCGGAGCCCGGGTCACCGGGCAAGGTGGTGACCCGGCGGGCGGGTTTCGTCGATGACGTGACGGGATTCGACGCCCCGTTCTTCGGCATCTCGACCCGTGAGGCCAGGTTGCTCGACCCGCAGCATCGGCTGCTGCTGGAGACGGCATGGCGGGCGGTGGAGCATTCGGGCACTGCGCCAACGGCTTTGGCGAACAGCAACACCGGCGTGTTCGTCGGTCTGGCGACCCATGATTACCTCGGTATGGCATCCGCGGAGCTCGCCTACCCGGAGATCGAGGCGTACATGGCGATCGGGACGTCCAACGCCGCCGCGGCTGGACGGATCAGCTATCGGCTGGGATTGCAGGGCCCGTCGGTCGCCGTCGACACAGCGTGCAGCTCGTCACTGGTGGCGATCCACCAGGCATGCCAGGCACTGCGCCTGGGGGAATGCGACCTGGCGCTGGCCGGCGGCGCGAATGTTCTGCTGACCCCGGCGACCATGGTCACGTTCTCGCATGCGCACATGCTCGCGCCCGACGGCCGGTGCAAGACATTCGACGCGGCCGCGGACGGCTATGTGCGCGGTGAGGGCTGCGGTGTCATCGTCATCAAGCGGCTGGAGGACGCCCTCGCCGACGGAGACCGGATTCGGGCGGTTATCCGGGGCAGCGCGATCAACCAGGATGGCGCGTCGGGCGGCCTGACGGTGCCGAACGGCGTTGCTCAGCAACGGGTTATCGCCGATGCATTGCAGCGCGCCGGTATCGCGCCCGCCGATGTCGGCTACCTGGAGGCGCACGGGACCGGCACATCGTTGGGTGACCCGATCGAGGCGCAGGCCGCCGGCGCAGTGCTCGGTGAAGGTCGTGATCCGAACCGGCCGCTGTTGATGGGATCGGCGAAGACCAACATCGGACACCTCGAGGCGGCCGCGGGAATCGCGGGTGTCATCAAGGTCATCCTGTCGCTTGAGAACGAATTGCTGCCCCAGCACCTGCATTTCCACAATCCGTCGCCGCACATCCCCTGGGAGCGGCTCGCCGTGCAGGTCGTTGGACGGGCGACCTCCTGGGAACGCAACGGGCAACCGCGTATCGCGGGAGTCAGCTCGTTCGGGTTCGCCGGGACCAACGCCCACGTCGTCATCGAAGAGGCTCCAGCGCCACCCGAGGAACCGGCGGCGACACCGAGTCCGCGCGACACCAAGCGCACGTTGCGCATTCTTCCGTTGTCCGCCCGCACGCCCACCGCACTGGTCAAGCTCGCGCAGGACTACCGCGACTGGCTCAGCGCGCACCCGCAGGCCGCTCTGGCGGACGTGTGCTTCACCGCCGGGGTGGGGCGTGCACACTTCGAGCACCGGGCCGCGCTGGTCGTCGACTCGACGGAGTCCGCCTCCGAGCTGCTCGGTGCGCTCGCGGACGACCGCCCGGCACCCGGCCTGGTGCGCGGAATCTCCGGCGACACCCCGAAAACGGCGTGGCTGTTCACCGGTCAGGGCAGCCAGTACCCGGGCATGGCGCGCGAGTTGTTCGACACCGAGCCGGTGTTCGCCGAGACCCTGAACCGCTGCGCGGACGTGTTGTCTGACATTCTCGAAAAGCCGCTACTGGACGTTATTTTCGACGTGGACGGTCTGTATGGCGAAGAAACACTGCGGCAGACCAGCTACGCTCAGCCGGCCCTGTTCGCGGTCGAGATGGGCTTGGCGCGACTCTGGCAGTCGTGGGGTTTCGAGCCTGATGTGGTTGCAGGCCACAGTGTCGGCCAGTACTCGGCGGCCTGCGTCGCAGGTGTCCTGAGCATCGAGGACGGGGCGCGGCTGATGGCCGAGCGCGGCCGGCTGTTCGGAAGTCTGCCGGCGGGTGGCCGGATGGTGGCGGTGTTCACCGCGGCCGAGCGCGTCGAGCCCCTGACCGACGAGTTCCCGACGCTGTCCATCGCCGCCTACAACGGCGCCAACACCGTGTTGTCCGGGCCTGCTGGGGATCTGGAGCGGGCGGTGGCCCAGCTGATCGCCGATGGCGTCCGGTGCGACTGGCTGGAGACCAGTCACGCGTTCCACTCGGCATTGCTGGATCCGATCCTCGACGAATTCGAGGCCTACGCCGATCGGTGCGACTACCGCCCTCCCCAACGGATTCTGATCTGCAACCGCACCGGCTCGGCGGTCGGGCGCAGCGTGCGGCTCGACGGCAACTACTGGCGACGCCACGCGCGGCAGCCGGTGGAATTCGCCAAGACCGTAAAAACCCTCGCCGATCTCGGCTGCAAGGTGCTGCTGGAGATCGGCCCGCAACCGGTGCTCACCGCCGCGGCGCTGCGAGCATGGCCCGACGCGGCCACGGTGCCGCGGGCGATCGCATCATTGCGCCGCAACGCCGCCGACCAGCGACAGATCACCGAAGCCCTCGCCGAGGCCTACGCGGTTGGCCACGTGCCCGACTTCGGCGCTGTTCGAGCGTCGCAGGCGCGCAAGGTCGACCTACCGACCTATCCGTTCGAACACCGCGAGTACTGGTTCCGAGACCAGCGGGAGCGTCCCAGCCAACAACAGCATCTCGCCGCCAGCACCGAAGCCGTCCGCCTCCTCGAGGACGGCCGGATTCACGAACTCGCGGAACTACTCGGCGATTCGGGTGACGATCAACAGACGTTCAAGGTACTGACAAAGCTTGCCGCGCAACATAACCAGCAGCGCAAGACCCGGTCGATCTCGGATGCGCGCTACGAGATCCAGTGGCAGGCGTATCCGACGCCGGAGTCGGGCGCCGACGAATCCGACGGATCCACCTGGTTTGTCATCGGCGATGATCCCGCTGCGCTGGAGCCCTTGGCCGCAGCGTTGACGTCGCGTGGGTATCGATATCAGGTGGTCGGGTTGCCGGGATCTGACGGCGACCAGGAGGAACTCGCCGCGATGCTGCGCGCCGCGGCGACTGACCAACCGGAACTGCGGATCTTGCATGTCGCTGCCCTGGACTCCGCTGCGTCGGGGTCGCGCTCGCTGGCGCGCATGCAACACCGGGTGCTCGGGGGGACCCGGAGGCTGGTGGGCGCGGCGGTCTCAGCCGAACTGCGCTGCCCCATCTGGGTGGTCACCCGCGATGGCCAGCGAGTCACGGACGCCGACGTCGTGGCGCCCGAGCAGAGCTGCCTGTGGGGTTTCTGGCGGGCTGCCTCCCTGGAAACTCCGCAACTGTGGGGCGGGCTGGCGGATCTGAGTTCGACCGGCCCCGACCAGTGGTCGAGTTTGATCGACCAAATCCTGCGGCCGGCCGACTCCGGTCGCCGAGAAGATCAGATTGCGCTGCGTGACGGCACCGCCTATGTGCCCCGGTTGATTCGGCGCGCAGGCGAGCCCAACCCGGCATCGCTGATCTTGCGCGATGACGCAACGTATCTGGTGACCGGTGGGCTGGGGTCGATCGGGCTGGAGACCGCGGCATTCCTGGCGGCGCACGGTGCCCGGCAGCTGGTGCTGACCGGTCGACACGCGCCCAGCGACGCCGCCCAACAGCGCATCGATGCCGTACGCGAACAGTACGGCTGCGCCGTGCGGGCGATCACGGCCGACGTCGCCGACGCACACGACGTCGCGAGCCTGTTGGCAACCGTGCAGGACGAACTGCCCCCGTTGGCCGGCATCGTCCATGCCGCAGGAGAGATCGCCACCAACCCGCTCAGCGCGCTGGACGCCGAATCCCATCAAGCCGAACTCGATCGTGTCTTTGCCGGAAAGGTTTGGGGGGCATGGCAGCTGAGTGAAGCAACAGCGGATCTTGCGCTGGACTTCTTCGTCTGCACCTCCTCGATCGCCTCGGTCTGGGGCGGATTCAGTCAGAGCGCCTACGGCGCGGCGAACGCCTTCTTGGACGGGCTGGCCTGGCGGTTGCGTGAGCGGGGCATGCGGGGGATCAGTGTCAACTTCGGGCCCTGGTCGGTGGGGATGGCCGACGAGGAGTCGCGCGCCCGGCTGAGCAAGCGTGGTATCGCGACACTGTCCCCGGCCGACGCGCTGGCCGGGATGGCCGATGTGATCGCGGCGTCGGTCGGGCGGGGGCCGGCGCCAGGTCCCGCACAGGGCGTCGTAGCGCGGGTCGACTGGGCGAAATTCCTGCCGCTCTATCAGCAGTCCGGCCGGCGCCCGTTCTTGGCGGAACTCGAACGTGAGGTCCCCAGCCACCTGACGGGGGCGGTGCCGTCGGCGGCTCGCTCCGGGAAGACCGAACTGGTCGAGCAGCTGACAACCGCCCCGGTGCAGCAGCGCCGAAAGCTTTTGTCGGACTACCTTCGCGGTGCGGTAGCCGAGGTGACGCGTGTCGACCCGGCCGAGATCCGCGAGGACGCAGGATTCTTTGACCTCGGCATGGACTCGCTGATGGCCGTCGAATTGCGGCAGCGCATCGAACAGGGGGTCGGCAGCGAGATACCGGCCACCCTGGCGATGGACTACCCGCGGCTCTCCGACGTGGTGGACTACCTGCTCGGCGACGTCCTCGAGCTCAGCGAACAGTCCTCGGCCAACGCACGTACCCAGCCGGTCTCGGTGCAGTCGACGGCCACCAACGAGCCGATCGCGATCCTCGCGGTGTCGTGCCGGTTCCCCGGCGCACCCGATCCGGAAGCATTCTGGGAGTTGTTGTCCGAAGGCGTCGATGCGATCCGAGAGGTACCGGAAGACCGGTTTGACATCGACGAGTTCTACGACCCCGATCCCGAAGCCCCGGGCAAGATCTACAGTCGCTTCGGCGGATTCATCGACGGGATAGACGAGTTCGATCCGGAGTTCTTCGGCATCTCCCCACGCGAGGCGGTATGGATCGAGCCGCAACAACGGCTGATGCTCGAAACCGTTTGGGAGGGTTTCGAACGGGCAGGCTATGCACCGGCAACGTTGCGCGGCAGCCGAACCGGTGTCTTCACCGGCGTGGCCGCCAATGAGTATGCGCACCTGCTGTCCGCGGAGCCGGTCGACAAGATTGAGCCCTACTTCATCACCGGCAACGCCCTCAACGCCATCTCCGGCCGGGTGGCCTTCGCGCTTGGGCTGGAGGGCCCGGCCGTGGCGCTCGACACTGCCTGCAGTTCGTCGTTGGTGGCCGTTCACCAGGCGTGCCTGGCGTTGCGCTCCGGGGACTGCGATCTGGCGGTGGCCGGCGGCGTGAACGTATTGCTCAGCCCGGTCACCGTCATCGCCGCCTCGCGCGCCAGGATGCTTTCCCCGGTCGGGCGATGCAAGACCTTTGATGCCTCCGCCGACGGATATGTGCGGAGTGAGGGCTGCGGGGTCCTGGTGCTCAAGCGCCTCAGTGATGCGGTGCGCGACGGCGACCGGGTTGCCGCGGTCATCCCGAGTAGCGCGACCAATCAGGACGGCGCCTCCAGTGGCCTGACGGTTCCCAACGGGGGTGCGCAGCAGCGACTGATCGGCACGGCACTGGCCCGCGCCGGGCTGATCGGTGGCGATGTCGACTACCTCGAGGCGCACGGAACGGGCACCCCGCTGGGTGATCCGATCGAAGTACAGGCAGCGGGAGCCGTTTACGGCGCCGGTCGGGATGCGGATCGGCCGCTGTTGATGGGTTCGGTGAAGACCAACATCGGTCACCTCGAATCAGCGTCAGGGGCAGCCGGTCTGATCAAGGTCGTGCTGTCGTTGCAGCACGGCGTGCTGCCGGCCAGCCTGCACTTCGACCAGCCTTCGCCGCATATCCCGTGGGACTCGTTGCCGATTCGGGTCGTGGACAAGCCGGTGCCGTGGCAGACCAATGGCAGACCTCGACGCGCGGGCGTGAGCTCGTTCGGATTCACCGGTACCAACGCGCACGTGCTGATCGAGGAGGCGCCGTCCCCGCCGGAACACTCCGGCGACCAATCCGCGGTGGCGCCGGCACCGGAGGAATCCGGGGAGTCGGTCAACGTGCTGGCGCTGTCGGCGCGGTCACCCGAGGCCCTGGTGGCGCTGGTGCAACGGTATCGGGCCTGGTTGGACACCCACCCAGATGTCGACATCGCCGATGTCTGCCGCACGGCCGGAATCGGGCGCTCGCATTTCGAGCATCGAGCAGCACTGGTCGTGGATTCGGTTCGCAGTGCCGCTGACGGCCTGACCGACCTGGCCGAGAATCGCCTGCGTCCCGGCGTGCTGCGCGGCGAGTGCGGCGACCGGCCCACGACGGCGTGGCTGTTCACCGGCCAGGGCAGCCAGCATCCGGGAATGGCCCGCGAATTGTTCGATGCCGAGCCGGTTTTCGCTGACACCGTGACACGGTGTGCTGATGCGGTCGCAGGGATGCTGCCGCATCCATTGCTCGACGTGCTGTTCGCGACCGACCGAGACACGGCGGAGTTGTTGCAGCACACGTCGTTTGCTCAACCGGCACTTTTCGCGGTTGAGATGGGACTGGCCCGGCTATGGAAGTCGTGGGGCATCGAGCCCGATGTGGTGCTGGGGCACAGTGTGGGCCAGTACGCGGCGGCGTGTGTGGCCGGCGTCTTCAGTCTCGAGGACGGAGCACGGCTGATGGCCGAGCGGGGCAGGCTGTTCGGCAGCCTGCCGGAAGGCGGGCGGATGGTCGCGGTGTTCGCCGACGCCAACCCCATCGAAGTCATTGTCAACGAGTTTCCGCGAGTGTCGATTGCGGCCTACAACGGGCCCAATACCGTGCTCTCGGGTCCGGGAGCGGATCTGGAGAAGATCGTCGCCGCGTTCGGGGAGGAAGGAATCCGCTGCAGCTGGTTGCATACCAGCCACGCCTTCCACTCGGAGCTGCTGGACCCGGTGCTCGGTGAATTCGAATCGTATGCGCAGCAGTTGCAGTTCGCTGTGCCGACGTTGCCGTTGGTCTGCAACCGCACCGGGTCGGTGCTCATGGCCGAAACGCCGCTGGACGCACAGTATTGGCGCCGGCATTCCCGCCAGCCGGTCCAGTTCGCCGAAAGCGTCCGGACCGTGGCGGCACTGGGATGTTCGGTGCTGATGGAGATCGGGCCGCAACCGGTGCTGACCGGCAACGCGGTGCAGGTCTGGCCGGACCACCTGGCTGCTCCACGTGCGATCGTGTCGTTGCGCAAGGGCGTCGGCGACCGGCGTCAGATTGCCGAAGCGCTGGCCGCGGCCTATGTCAGTGGTCATCGGCCGAACTTCGACGCATTGGCGCACCGGCCCTCGCACCGGATGGAGCTGCCCACTTATCCGTTCCAGCGCCGGCGTTTTTGGCCCCGGTCGTCGGGCGTCACGGTCGACGGCCCCGTTGTTTCGGGAATTCTCGGCAGCACCAAGGACCTGGCATCCGGTGACTCGGTGTACACCAGCAGGCTGTCGGTCAAGTCGCAGCCTTGGCTGGCCGACCACGTGATCTATGGCACCGTCGTCGTCCCGGGCGCGACGTATGCGGCAATGGCGCTGGCGGCGGTCGGCCCGCCGGCGCGGGTGCAAGAAGTTTTCTTCTATGAGCCGATCATTCTGGCGGAGAAGAGTTCTCGGGAAGTCCAACTGACCCTGCATCCGCGTGACGAGGGGTCCGAGAGCGGGGAGTCCTGGAGCTTCCAGGTGCACAGCCGTCCTTACGGTGTCCGCGACGCCGAATGGGCATTGAATGCCGACGGCGTGGTGCTCTCCGGTATCGCCGGCAGCGAAGCTGAACCCGAATCCGATCCAGCGGATCCGGTCGATGTCGCCATCGAACGCCTCGAACGCATGCGGCCGCAGGAACTGTTCGAGACCTTCGCGGACATGGAGCTGGCGTGGGGGCCCAGCTGGTCGGGTTGCCTGAAATCGCTGTGGCTCGGCGAGGGCGAGGCGATCGGCGATATCACCGTCGGCGCCGAACTCGCCGAACACCTGGGTGCAGAGCCCATGCATCCAGTGCTGCTCGACCTGTGCACCGGGGTGGCGTTCCCGGCGTTCCCGGCGCTGCTGGCGGCCGAGCAGGGGGTGCACGATCTTTTCCTGCCGCTGCGGTACGGCCAGGTGATGTTGGCCGAGAAGATGCCGCGGCGGTTCTATTGCCGCGCCCGGTGGCACGCCAGCGCCCTCGACAGTGAAACCCAGGTTTTCGATCTGGACTTCGTGGACCGAGACAACCGCCACCTCGGCGGGATCCGGGAATTCACGGTCAAACGCGCGCCTCGCGAGGCGTTGTTGCGCGGGCTCGGCGGCGACAGCACACGGCTGCTGTACAGCCTGGGCTGGCACGAGGTGCCGGCGCCGCCACCGGCCGAGGAGACCGCGACGGCCGGCGGCACCTGGTTGATCGCCGGATTCGACGAGTTGGCGGCCCACCTTCCGGGCTGCATCTCCTGGGACCGCAACACCGACCCGGAGCCCATGGGGCAGTTCGTCATGCAGGCGCACCAGCGCGGGTTGTCGTTCGCCGGAATCGTCTGGCGTGCCGGCGGACCGACGGCGGACGAGTCCAGCGCCCAGGCTGCTGCGCGGCTACAGCGCGAGATCGACGATCTGCTCGGCGCCGTGCACGCGTTGCAGGGCGAGGGAGCGGTCAAGCTGCCCGGCGGCTTGTGGCTCGTCACCGAGCGAGCGGTGGCGACCGAGTCCGGCGAGCCGGTGGATCCGGTGCAGGCGGCGTTGTGGGGACTCGGGCGCACCATCGTCAACGAGGAGCCGGCCCTGCACTGCAGACTGCTCGATCACGACGGATCCGCGGAGGCCGTCGTTGCCTTGGCGGGTCTGCTGGCGACACCGATGGCCGAATCGGAAATTGCGCTGCGGCAAGGAAAGTACTTGGCGCCCAGGCTTCTACAGTGGTCACGTAGCGGTCATCTCGCGGTACCGCGCGGCACCGACTATGCGCTGGCTCCGACCGAGCGCGGCGCGATCGACAACCTTCGGCTGGGCGAGGTCGAGGTAGCGCCGCCCGACGCCGGCTATGTGCAGGTCCGGGTGCAGGCCGCCGGCTTGAATTTCCGGGATGTGCTCAATGTGTTGGGCCTGTACCCGGGCGATCCGGGTCCGGTCGGTGGCGACTTCGCCGGCGTCGTCACCGCACTTGGCGACGGGGTGACCGGACTCGAGGTCGGCCAACGTGTCTACGGCTCCATGCAGGGCGCGTTCGCCAGCCGGTTCGCTGTACCGGTCCAGTTCGTGGCGCCGATCCCGGACGGGGTGAGCGCGGTGCAGGCCGCGACGATTCCGGCTGCGGCGCTCACGGTTCGGCTTTCGTTCGACTGGGCGAAGCTGAATCCCGGCGACAAGGTGCTGATCCATGCCGCCAGCGGTGGTGTCGGGTTGGCTGCTATCCAAATGGCCCAGCAGCATGGTGCGCAGGTGTACGCGACGGCGAGCACCTTCAAGCGGGAGACGCTGCGCAGGCTCGGCGTGAAGTATGTCTATGACTCGCGGACAACCGATTTCGCCGACCAGATCCTTGCCGATACCGACGGTGCCGGCGTGGATGTGGTGCTCAACAGCCTGACCAACGAAGGCTTCATCGAGGCGACCCTGCGGGCGACGGCACAGGGCGGGCGTTTCGCGGAGATCGCCAAGCGAGACATCTGGACTCCGGAACAGATGGCCGAGGCCCGCCCCGACATCGCCTACGAGATCGTCGCGTTGGACACCGTGATGTTCACCGAACCCGACCGCATCCGAACCCTGCTCGGTGAGGTGTCCGACGGCTTGGCCAAGGGCGAATGGACGCCGCTGCCCGCCGAGATCTATCCGCTGACCGAAGCCAGGACGGCGTTCCGTCGCATGCAGCAGGCGCGGCACATCGGCAAGATCGTGGTGCAGATGCCCGAGCCGCTACAGCCGCGCGGTGACCGGACCTATCTGATCACCGGTGGCCTCGGCGCGATCGGCCTGCACTTGGCGGCGTATCTGGCTCAACTCGGCGCCGGAGACATCGTGCTGAGCAGTCGGCGTACACCCGATGCCGACGCGCAGCGGGCGATCGAGGAGATCACCGACCGCTACAAGTGCCGTGTTCACACAGTCGCCGCCGATGTCGGCGACGAAACCGAGGTGGCCGGGCTGCTGGAGCGAATCCGCACCGAGTTGCCTCCGCTGGCCGGCGTCGCGCACCTGGCGGGTGTGCTCGACGACGCGCTGCTGTCCCAGCAGAGTCGGGAAAGCTTCCAGACGGTATTGGCGCCCAAGGCTTTCGGTGCCTGGCACTTGGACCGCCTGACTCGAGACGATGCCCTGGACTTCTTCATCGTGTCCTCGTCGGTGTCCAGCCTGCTCGGATCGCCGGGCCAGGCCAACTATTCGACCGCCAATGCGTTCCTCGACGGGCTGGTTGCGCAGCGCCAGGCGCGGGGCCTGCCGGCGACCGGGGTCAACTTCGGGCCCTGGGGGCAGGGCGGGATGGCCTCGTCAGAGGCGGCTCGTACCAATATCGGGGCGCAAGGGCTGGTTCCGCTGGAGCCCTCGGCCGCCCTTGGTGCCCTCGCCGCCGTCGTCGCCAGCGGATGCGCACAGGCGACCGTGCTCAAGGCGAACTGGCAGCGTGCGGCGAAGGTGTTGGGCAGTTCCCGTCCACCGATTCTGGATCTGGTGCTGCCCAGCGCTGCGGGGGACACCGCCGGCGACGCCGAATTGCTGCGGCAACTGCAGGAGATACCCGTGGCGCAGCGGGCCGATTTCATCACCGAGTTCCTGCAGCGCGAAGTTCAGGGGTTCCTGCGCCTGGCGCAGCCGCCGGCTGCTACCAGTCGGTTCCTGGACCTGGGCACGGACTCCCTGATGGCAGTCGAACTGCGCAACCGATTGCACAGCCAGTTCGGGGGCGCGTTCACCATCAACGCGACGGCGGTCTTCGACTATCCGACGATCGGGGGCCTCGGTGAGTACCTGGCCGCCCAGCTGCCGGACGCCGAAGCGCCGGCAGGCCAACCGCCGGCTCCGTTAGCGGCTGAGGATGCCGGCGGCCAGCAGCAGGCTGCCGACGACGGCGAGCAGGGTGGCGACCTCGACGCGGCGACGTGACCGAATCCAGTCGTTGATCCTGGTGATCGCCGCCTGCGTCTGCTGGGGCGCGAATACATATGCCAGCAGAGGGATCTCGATCAGCGCGAACGCCACGACGTGGAACATCAGCAACGCCCCGACCTGCGCGGTGACCGCGGCGCCGGAGGCCAGGATGACGGCGAGTGCGGCGAGGTAGTCCACCGAGGGCAACGCGATCCCCAATCCGGCCGCCGCCGCAATCCACGGCGAGCTGCTGCGCAACAGGCGCTGGGTCGGCATCGTTGGCGTGGCGCGGCGCGACCACCTGTCCTTGGTGGCCACCGCGGCGGCGGCCACCAGCGCCAGCGCCCCGATCAGGATCTGAACGTGGGGCAAGGTGACATAGGTCGAACCGAGCAGCCGGCGTCGTAGGACGAACAAGACGACCAGCCCCACGATCATCCCCATCGCGAAGCCGCCGATCAGGAACGCGGTCAGTTGCAGCACCGGTCGCGGCCGGTTCAGCATCAACACCGTCATACCGATCCGGAACGGCTCGAGGCTCACGGCAAACGCCATCACCAGCACCGTCAGCCACATGGACTAGGACGCCTCGCGTGGTGTCCGAACGGCGACCATGGCGATCAGGCCTGCCACCAGGACCACGCACAGCCCACCCATGCCGGCCCGGTCGGTGCCGAACAGATCGACAAAGGTGAAGAACATCCACGGCGCCAGGAATGACGCGGCGCGTCCGGCGGTGGTGTAGAGGCCGAAGGCCACCCCCTCCTTGCCCGGTGCGGACATGCGCAGCATCAGCGCCCTGGCGGACGCCAGAATCGGACCGACGAAGAGGCAGAGCAACAGCCCGCAGATCCAGAACGCCACCGGCCCGGAGGCGGTCAGCAGGGTCAGCCCGACCGCGACCATGGCGGCCAGCGAGCCGATGATGACGGGCTTGGGACCGGCGCGGTCGGCGAGCCGGCCGCCCACCACCGCGCCCACCGCGGCGACGATGCTGACGCAGACGCCGAAGATAAGCACGTCGGCCTGCGATACGCCGTACACGCTGACGCCGAGCACCGCGCCGAACGCGAAGATCCCGGTGAGCCCATCGCGGAACACCGCGCTGGCCAGCAGGTAGTAGACGACGTTGTGGTCGCGACGCCACTCGGCCTTGATCTCCTGCCACAGCGTGCGGTAGGCGCCCAGGAGCCCGGCCACCGGTGCCGGCTCGGTGGCCGGCGGGGTGCGCACCAGAAAGAGCAGGGGGCAGGCGAACACGACCAGCCAACCGGCCGCTACCAGCATCGCCACCCGGATGTACTGGCCGTGGTCGACGGCGAGACCGAACAGGCCCCGGGTCTCACCATCGCCGGCGATGAAACCGAAATAGAGGACCAGCAGCAACAGCACGCTGCCGAAAAAGCCTGAGGCCGAGCCGATTCCGGAGATCCTGCCGGAATTCTGCGGTGTCGACAATTGGCCCAGCACCGCGTTGTAGGGCACCGTTGCCAGGTCGCTGCAGACCGCGGCGCACGCCAGCAGGGCCAGCCCCGGACCCAGGTACCGATAGTCGTCATCGATGAGGCTCATCATCGCGGTCAGCACCACCACCAGGCCGGTGAACAGCGCGAGTGCGGCGCGGCGACGTTGCGGGGCGTTGACCCAGACCCCGATCGCGGGAGCCAACAGCGCGACGAACAGCCCCGCGAACGTCAGCGCCTTGCCCAGCCAGCTTGCCGGTGTGGTGGCGCCGGGCAGCCCCGCGCCGACCTGTCCGGTCAGGTACACGGAGAAGACGAAGGTGCCTACGACCGCATTGACGCCTGTCGCGCCGCAGTCCCACAGCGCCCAGGCCGCCACCTGCGATCGCGGGGTGGTTCGCGCATCGGCCACGCGGCTGGTCACGGCCGTCCTCCCTCTGTCACCGGCGCAGAATTCGGAGCCCGTCGCCGCCGGCCGTTAGCCTAGATGGCGCGAATCCACATCGGGTCACGGGCGCATCGTCACCGCGCCGTGCCTGATGGCGCGATTTCTCTTCGGGCCGCGGGCGGCCCGCATCGTCACCGCGCTAGCATCCCACGGGTGAGCCGGGTCCTGCTGGTAACCAATGATTTTCCGCCGCGTCCCGGCGGCATCCAGTGCTACCTGGAAGAGCTGGTGCGCCGCATCGCCGGTAGCGGGCGCCACGACGTCACGGTGTACGCGCCCCAGTGGAAGGGGGCGGATGCCTTCGACGACGCTGCGAAATCGGCCGGCTACCAGGTGGTGCGCCATCCCGGCACGCTGATGGTGCCGGGGCCGGGTGTCGACTCCCGGATGCGCCGGCTGATCGCCGATCACGGGGCCCACACCGTCTGGTTCGGTGCGGCCGCCCCACTGGCGCTGGAGGCGCCGCGGGCGCGCTCTGCCGGTGCCACCCGGGTGGTGGCCAGCACGCATGGCCACGAGGTGGGCTGGTCGATGCTGCCGGGGGCCCGCTCGGTGCTGCGCCGGATCGGCGACTCCTGCGACACCGTCACGTTCGTCAGCCACTACACCCGTGGCCGGTTCGCCTCGGCGTTCGGCCCCAACGCGGCGCTGGAGCACCTGCCGCCCGGAGTGGACACCGACCGGTTCCGTCCCGACCCGGGTGCCCGCGCCGAACTACGGGCCCGGCATGGGCTGGGGGAGCGTCCCACCGTGGTGTGTGTATCGCGGCTGGTGCCCCGCAAGGGTCAGGACATGCTGATCCGGGCGTTGCCGGCGATTCGGCAACGCGTGGATGGGGCCGCACTGGTGATCGTCGGCGGCGGACCGTACGCCGAGAAGCTGCACAAGCTGGCCGGCGAGTGCGGGGTTGCCGATGCGGTGACCTTCACCGGCGGTGTACCAGCCGCCGAACTGCCGGCCTACTACCTGCTCGGCGATGTGTTCGCGATGCCGTGCCGCACCCGCGGTGCCGGGCTTGACGTGGAGGGCTTGGGCATCGTGTTCCTGGAAGCGTCGGCGGCCGGGGTCCCGGTTGTGGCCGGCGACTCGGGCGGCGCACCCGAAACCGTCCTGCACAACCGGACCGGGCTGGTGGTCGACGGCCGGGCCGTGGAGCAGATCGGTGACGCCGTCGCCGGATTGCTCGCCGACCCCGACCGGGCCGCCGCGATGGGTGCCGCCGGGCGCGAATGGGCGACCGGGCACTGGCGCTGGGACACCCTGGCCGGACGCATGGCCGACCTGCTGCAAGCCTGAACCGCGGGGTTGCGGCGGTCCCAGCGTCGGTCAGCCCTTGGCGTAGATCGCCTCGATCGCGTCGGCGAACTTCTCCGCGACCACGTTGCGCTTGACCTTCATGGTGGGGGTCAGCTCGCCGGTGGCCTCGGTGAAGTCGACCGGCAGGATCTGGAATTTGCGGATCGACTCGGCGTGCGAGACCGACAGATTGGCCTGCTTGACCGCCGCATCCACCTCGGCGTTCAGATCCGGGTCGGTCGCCAGGTCCGCCGGCGTCGCGGTGCTGGACTTGCCGTTGCGCTGCTTCCAGCCCTCGATGGCCTCGGGGTCGATGGTGATCAGTGCGCCGATGAACGGCTTGGCGTCGCCGACGACCATCGCCTGGCTGATCAGCGGGTGCGATCGCAGCTGGTCCTCGAGCACCGCGGGGGCGACGTTCTTGCCGCCGGCGGTGACGATGATCTCCTTCTTGCGGCCGGTGATCTTCAGGTAGCCATCGGCGTCGATGGCGGCCAGGTCACCGGTCCGGAACCAACCGTCGGTGAACGCGTCGGCGGTGGCCTGCTCGTTGCGCCAGTAGCCGTTGAACACCACGCCGCCGCGGACCAGCAACTCACCGTCCTCGGCGATGCGCATGCTGTTGCCGGGCACCAGCTTTCCGACGGTTCCGACCTTCATGCCGCCGACCGGGTTGACGGTGATGGCGGCGGTGGTCTCGGTCAGCCCGTAGCCCTCGTAGATGGACAGGCCGACGCCGCGGTAGAAGTGGCCCAGCCGTTCGCCCAGCGGCGCCCCGCCGGAGACCGAGGCGCGGCAGTTGCCGCCCAGCGCGGTGCGCAGCTTGTGGTAGACGAGCTTGTCGAACAGGGCGTGCTTGGCGCGCAGCAGCAGGCCTGGTCCACCGTGATCGGCGGCCTCACTCCAGTCCACCGCGGTCTGGGCAGCCATCTCGAAGATGCGGCCCTTGCCGTCGTTGGCGGCGTTCTGGGCGGCGGTGTTGTACACCTTCTCGAACACCCGCGGCACCGAGACCACCACGGTCGGCTTGAACACCGAGAACATCGGCACCAGGTTCTTGATGTCGCTGGTGAATCCGACGGTGACCTTGTTGGCGAAGCCGGCGATGCTCAGGGCGCGAGCCAGGACATGGGCCAGCGGCAGGAAGACCAGCAGGCGCTGGCCGGACACCATCAGGGTCGGCAGCGCGGCCTGGGTGCCACGTACCTCGTGGATGAGGTTGGAGTGGGTGAGCTCGCAACCCTTGGGGCGCCCGGTGGTTCCCGAGGTGTAGATCAGCGTCGCCGGGTCGGTGGCCCGCAGCGCGTCGAGGCGCGCGGTGAGTTGGGCCGGGTCCTGACCGGCGCCGGCCTCGGCAAGTTCGTCGAGGGCCGGGGTGTCCGAGCCGTCGATGGTCAGCACCCGCCGCAGCGCGGGCAGGTCGCCGGCGAGCTCGTTGACGATCTGGGCGTGGGCGTCGGTTTCGGCGACCGCCACCACCGCGCTGGAGTCCTGCATCACCCAGCGGACCTGCTCGGCCGAGGACGTTTCGTAGATCGGGACGGTGACCGCGCCGATGGACAGGATCGCGTAGTCCAGGATGGCCCACTCGTAGCGCGTCGCCGAGAAGATGACCACCCGGTCGCCGGCCGCCACGCCCTGGCTGATCAGACCCAGCGCGGCCGAACGGATCTGCGCGGCGGCTTCGGCACAGGTGACATCCGTCCAGGCCCCGTCGACCAGCCGCTGGTAGATGACGAAGTCGGGGTTGTTGCGCTCGTGCTCGAAGACGACCGCAGCGACGTTGTCGTGCTCCTCGACGGTGAACGACGCGGGAACACTGAACTCACGCATTGCCATGACCTCTCTTGCCAGCCTGCAGTAATTTCGCCCAGCCTAGTCGGCGCCCTGTCGCGGGTGTGACGGTGTTCACTGCCCGGGCCGCCGGCGGGCCCCCGCGCACCCCGGGGCGTTCCATCCGCGAAAAGGGGCATATGTGAAGCTGGGGCCATGAACAGTATCCAGGTTGCCGACGAGACGTTCGTCGCCGCATCCGGTGAGCAGGTGGGCGCGGCTGTCGCCGATCGCTCGAGTTGGCAGCGGTGGTGGCCCGACCTGCAGCTCCAGGTGGTCGAGGATCGTGCCGACAAGGGCATCCGGTGGACCGTGAGCGGGCCGCTGACCGGCACCATGGAGATCTGGTTGGAGCCGATGCTCGATGGTGTGCTGCTGCACTACTTTCTGCACGCCGAACCTGCCGGTGTGACCGGCCGGCAGCTGGCCCGGCTGAACTTAGCGAAGCTGAACCACCGCCGCCGGGTGGCGGGCAAGCGGATGGCCTTTGAGATCAAGGACCGCCTGGAGCGTTCGCGACCGGTGGGGGTCTCGCCCGTCGCTGTCAGTTGACCCCGCCCGGGCGGGGACGGCGAGGTACCGTCTCTGCCGAGGGCCGGTGCCAGGCGCGAGCGAGTTAGGGAAGTAAGTACGTGGCGGATAAGACAGCTCAGACGATCTACATCGCGGCGGATCCGGACACGGTGATGAAGGTGATCGCCGACATCGGCGCTTACCCCGACTGGGTCTCGGAGTACACCGAGGCCGAGGTGCTCGAAACCGACGCCGACGGTTATCCGAAGGTAGCTCGCATAGTGCTGGATGCCGCCGTTCTCAAGGACACCATGGTGCTGAACTACGACTGGTCGCCGGACCGTCGCTCGGTGCGTTGGTCGCTGGCGTCGAGTTCGCTGCTGAAAGCCCTCGACGGCGAATATCGTTTGACGGCCAAGGGATCCGGGACCGAGGTCCTTTACGAACTGTCGGTGGACCTGATGATTCCGATGATCGGCCTGCTCAAGCGCAAGGCGGAGCGGCGGCTGACCGACACCGCGCTGAAGGACCTGAAGAAGCGAGCAGAGGCTGAGTGAGGCCGCCTGAGCCAGCGACGCCGGCCGCGGCTGCGATCAGTCTGTTCCTCGGCAAGGGCGGCGTAGGCAAGTCCACGTGTGCGGCGGCGACCGCTGTCTCGCTGGCATGCGCTGGAGACCGGGTGCTGCTGATCTCCACCGACCAGGCCCATTCGGTCGGGGACGTGCTCGGAATGCCGGTGCGCCCCAGCGGCGGCCGGGACCCCATCGCGGTGGCGGTCGATGATGCGGGCGCGGGGGGCGGCCGCCTGGACGTGCTGGCGCTGGACACGCTGGCCCTGCTTGAGCGGCATTGGGCCGGCGTGGTCGATGTGCTGGCCTTGCGGTTCCCGGAGTCGGATCTGAGCAGCGTTGCCCCCGAAGAGCTTTCGGCGCTTCCCGGTGTCCAGGAGGTACTGGGCCTGCACGAAGTCGGCGAACTCGCAGACAGTGGGCAATGGGACCGGGTCGTCGTCGACTGTGCGTCCACCGCCGATGCGATGCGGATGCTCACCCTGCCCGCCACCGTGGCGCTCTACGCTGAGCGGTCCTGGCCGCGGCATCGCCGGCTCAGCGGAACCGAGGATCCCCGGTCGACGGCGCTGGTCGAGTTGATCGAGCGGATCAGCGGCGCCGCCGAGCGGCTTGCCGAGCGACTGACCGATGAGACGACCGTCGCCGCGCACCTGGTGCTGACCGCCGAGCGGGTGGTGGCCGCCGAAGCCGTCCGGACCCTGGGGGCGTTGTCGCTGACGGGTGTTCGAGTGGCCGAGCTGATCGTCAATCAGATTTTGTTGCAGGACGATTCATACGTCTACACCAACCTGCCGGCCCACCCGGCGTTCGACTGGTACGCCGAGCGGATCGGTGAGCAGAGCACCGTCCTCGAAGAGGTCGACCGCGCCATCGGTGATGTCGCGATGGTGCTGGTCCCGCATCTGGCGGGCGAGCCGATCGGCCCCAAAGCCCTCGGCGAGCTGCTCGCGAACAGCCGCCGCCGCGGCGGGTCGGCGCCACCGGGTCCGGTGCGGCCGGTGGTGGACCGCGAGTCCGGTTCCGGGCTGGGGGCGGTGTATCGACTGCGGCTAGAGTTACCCCAGGTCGATTCCGGTGCGCTGAGCCTGGGGCGATCCGGAGATGATCTGATCATCGGTGCAGGTGGCACCAGACGCCGGGTTCGGTTGGCGTCGGTCCTGCGGCGGTGCACGGTCGTGGACGCAACGCTGCGGGGCAGCGTACTGACGGTCCGTTTCCGGCCGAATCCGGATGTGTGGCCGGTGACTGGCGATGAGGAGGTGCGACGTTGAACGCTGGCGCGCACCCCGATCTGGGTGAACTCGGGCCTGAGCTGCGCAAGCTCGCCCAGGCGATTCTGGATCGGCTCGACCCGGCGGTGCGTGCCGCGGCGCTGCTGGCGGCCGCCGGCGATGGCCCGGGAAAATGCCAACAGGTGTGGTGCCCGGTGTGCGCGCTCGCGGCGCTGGTGACCGGGGAAGAACATCCGCTGCTCACCCTCGTCGCCGAGCACAGCGTCGCGCTGTATGAGGTGATCCGTGCCGTGGTCGGGGAGACCGATGCGGGCGGCGGGGGGCCACGCCCGCCCGACCCGGGCTCGCCCGGGGGAGACGGCGGCGGCCAACCACCGGCCCGGCCCAGCTACGAGCACATTCCGGTGACCGTCGAAACCGAAAGCTGAGGAATTCCACGGAATTCGCGATGTGACGAATCACCGTGTGGCCCTAGCCACGCCCGGTCGGTAAAGTTGGCGCGAACACGGCCGCCGAGCGGGGGCAGGAGGGAGGGGCCATGTGGTACTGGCTGGTCAAGTACGTATTCTTCGGGCCTCTGCTGGCCCTGATCGGGCGGCCGAAGGTCGAGGGTCTGGAGAACATCCCTGACGACGGTGCGGCCATCCTGGCCAGCAACCACCTGGCCGTCATGGACAGCTTCTACCTGCCGCTGGTGGTGCGCCGGCGCATCACCTTCCTGGCCAAGTCGGAGTACTTCACCGGCACCGGGATCAAGGGCTGGCTCACTCGCTCGTTCTACACCGCGGTCGGGCAGGTTCCCATCGACCGCAACGACTCTGACGCCGCGCAGGCCGCGCTGACCACCGCGCAGCGGATCCTGTCGCAGGGCAAGCTGCTCGGTATCTACCCCGAGGGCACTCGCTCGCCCGACGGCCGGCTGTACAAGGGGAAGACCGGTCTGGCTCGGCTCGCGCTGCACACCGGCGTCCCGGTTATCCCGGTCGTGATGGTCGGTACCAACGTCGTCAACCCGCCGGGCACCAAGATGCTGCGGTTCGGCCGGGTCACGGTCCGCTTCGGTGAGCCGATGGACTTCTCCCGCTTCGACGGGATGGCCGACAACCGTTTCATCGAACGTGCCGTCACCGACGAGGTGATCTACGAATTGATGCGGCTGTCCGGTCAGGAATATGTCGACATCTACGCGGCCAGTGTCAAAAACGGTGTCCCGCAACAGGACGGGGCCACGGGTCAGCCGGTCGCCCGGTTTCCGGAGACCGCGGCGGGCTGATCCGGATTCGTCCGGGGGCCGGGCCGCAGCGTGGCGCCGGCCGCGATGATCACCGCCAGCGCCCACCACACGTAGGACGTCCCGGCCAGTTGGCGCCACCACGCCGCGCCGGACTCGTGATGTTCGGGCAGCAGCTCGATCGGACTGCGCATCATCAGCGCCACCCCGGCGACGCTGAGCACGCCCAGCGCGACCGCACGATGCCGGTGGGCCACCACCACCGTCACCACCACGGCGGGCAGCATCCACACCCAGTGGTGCGACCAGGACACCGGCGACACCACCAACCCGAACAGTGCCACGCAGACCAGCGCCAAGATGGGCTCATCGGCGGCGAGCACACGGCGGGCGGCCCACCACATCGCCGCGAGCACCAACACGCAACCCGCCAGCCACAACACCGAGCGCAGGTGGTCGTTCAGCGGCAGCCTGGCCAGCGCGCCGGCCAGGTTCTGGTTGGTGTTCAGGCTCGCCCCGCCGATGCGGTCGGTATCGCTGACGGTGTGCGTCCAGTACTGCCAGGAGTCGCTCCAGGCCATTGCGAAGCCCACCAGGGTCGCCGCCAGGAACGATGCCGCGGTGGTGATCGCGGCGCGCCGGTCGCGGCGCAAGAGGAAGTAGAGCAGGAACACCGCCGGGGTCAGCTTCAGAGCCACCGCGACACCCAGCAGTGCGCCGCGCGGCCAATAGGTTCGGCGCGGTACGCAGTCGGCGATCACCAGCGTCATCAGCACCGCGTTGACCTGGCCGAAGTCGAAGTTGGCCCAGATCGGTTCGGCATCCAGCCAGATCGACGCCGCCACGATCGCCACGGCCACCACCGCGCGGTGCCACCAGGCCGGCCCGCAGTCGGGGCGCACGTCGAAGCGGACCCTCAGACCGGTGAGCACGATGGTGATCGACACCACCAGCAGCAGCGTCGAAAGGACGGTCAGCGCGGCGGTGGCGGTACCCAGCGACACCCAGGTGAGGGGGGCGAACATCACCGCGGCGATCGGGGGATAGGTGAACGGCAGCACCGTCCCGTCGATCTGGGTTTGGAACCAGTCCTCGCCGTAGAGCGGTCGGCCTTCACGCCAGGCCTGTGCCGCCATCCGGTAGACGTCGACGTCGATGTGGTACGGCGTGCTGCCCAGCGCCCGCCACGTCGTGTAGCCCAGGGCTGCAATCGCCAGCAGCGTGAAGATCCACCAAACGGCCCTACCGCTGATGCCCCCGTGCCGACGGCCCGGGTCGGGCGGCCGCGATGTAGTCATGTCGCAGGACAGCCTATCGGGTAGCGACGCTGCACCGAGCGATAGCTGTGGCGATCCCGGCGTGGTGTGCCGCGAGGGCGTACGTTGCATTAGGTGCTGGAATGGTTCCGCGACGACATCGTCGGCCGGGGCAGACTGCCGTTGCTGGGCTGCCTGCTGGCCTTCCTGGTGACGTTTCTGGTGACCCGCTCCGTGGTGCGCTACATCCGCAGCCAGGCCGGAAATCCCGGTCCGCCACGGTGGTGGCAGCCCCGCAATCTGCACTTCGGCACCAAGCACATTCACCATGTGGTCTTCGGGGTGGTGTTGGTGATGGTCGCCGGGGTGACCCTGGTGGCCGCCGGGCCGAACGCGCACGAGCCGGCATTCAGCTTGGCTGCGATAGCGTTCGGGATCGGAGCGGCGCTGGTGCTCGACGAGTACGCGCTGATCCTGCACTTGTCCGACGTGTACTGGGAGGAGGACGGCCGTGCCTCGGTGGACGCCGTGTTCGCCGCCACCGCGGTCACCGGACTCCTGGTGCTGGGCTTTCATCCTCTGACGTTTGTGCTGTCGACGTGGCACGACACCTCCTCGCCGTTGATCCACGCGGGTGTGATCGCCAGCCTGGTGATGGCGTTGCCGTTGGGCGTGATGGTGTTGTTGAAAGGCAAGGTGTGGACCGGGTTGATCGGGATGTTCTTCTTTCCACTGCTGGTGGTGGGCGCGGTGCGGCTGTCCCGGCCGCACGCCCCCTGGGCGCGGTGGCGCTACCTGCCTGATCGTGCGCGAATGCACCGCGCGCTGGAACGCGAGCGGCGGCTGCGCCGGCCGGTGATTGCGGCCAAGCTCTGGTTGCAGGACGCGGTCGCGGGTCGGCCCCAGGTGCCCGACGAGCGGGCCGTCGACGCCGAGCTCGACCGTGAGGTGCGGGCCGCGTCGGCGCCGACGGTGCAGTTCATGGTTCCCCGGCAACAAGTCCCCATCGGCAGGCCTCCAGCCAGGCCTCCCGTCAGGCCGGCGCCCGGCGCGGGTTCGCCTGGCCGATCGGGCCCCAACCGGGCGGTATCGGAGGCGTCGGCGCCGACCATGCCGGTCGCAGTTCCGCGGATACACCGGCCGGGCGGGCCGTGGCGGTGAGGTACTTCTACGACACCGAGTTCATCGAGGACGGCCGCACCATCGAGCTGATCTCGATCGGCGTGGTTGCCGAGGATGGGCGCGAATACTATGCGGTCTCCACCGAGTTCGACCCGGACCGGGCGGGGCCGTGGGTCCGCACCCACGTGCTGCCTAAGCTGCCGTCGCCGGCGTCGCAGACGTGGCGCTCGCGTCGCCGGATCCGCGCGGATCTGGAGGACTTCTTCGGAGTCGAGCGGGGCGAACCGATCGAGCTGTGGGCCTGGGTGGGGGCCTACGACCACGTGGTGCTCTGCCAGTTGTGGGGCACCATGCCTGATCTGCCGGCGCCGATCCCGCGCTTCACTCACGAGCTCCGGCAATTGTGGGAAGACCGGGGCCGGCCGCGGCTGCCACCGCGGTCGGCGGGCAGTCACGATGCGCTGGTGGACGCCCGTGACCAGCTACGCCGTTTCCAGGTGATCACGGCCGACGACGATGCGGGCCGCGGAGCGGACCGTTGAGGAGTGGGCCTATCAGCACCGCCAGCGAACTGGCCTGATCAGCGAGGGTCGGCACCCGGCTACCATGGTCGGGTGAACTGGACCGTTGACGTACCCATCGACCAGCTGCCGGCGTTGCCGCCGCTGCCCGCCGAGCTGCGCGAGCGCCTCGACGCCGCGCTGGCCCGGCCGGCCGTCCAGCAACCGAGCTGGCCCGCTGACCAGGCCAAGGCGATGCGCACCGTGCTGGAGAGCGTCCCGCCGATCACGGTGGCGTCCGAGATCGAGCGTCTCAAGGCGCAGCTGGCCCAGGTCGCCCGCGGGGAGGCTTTCCTGCTGCAGGGCGGCGACTGCGCGGAGACCTTTACCGACAACACCGAGCCGCACATCAGGGGCAACATCCGCACCCTGCTGCAGATGGCCGTGGTGCTGACCTACGGGGCCAGCATGCCGGTGGTCAAGATGGCCCGTATCGCCGGTCAGTACGCCAAGCCGCGGTCGGCCGATATCGACTCGCTGGGGCTCAAATCCTACCGCGGCGACATGGTCAACGGCCTGGCCCCGGACGCCGACGCACGCGAGCACGACCCGTCTCGGCTGGTGCGGGCGTACGCCAACGCCAGCGCGGCGATGAACCTGGTGCGGGCGCTGACGTCGTCGGGCCTGGCATCGCTGGAGCTGGTGCACGACTGGAACCGCGAATTCGTCCGCACCTCCCCGGCGGGTGCCCGCTATGAGGCGCTGGCCGGTGAGATCGACCGCGGCCTGAAGTTCATGAGCGCATGCGGGGTCGCCGACCGGGAGTTGCAGACCGCCGAGATCTACGCCAGCCACGAGGCGCTGGTGCTCGACTACGAGCGCGCCATGCTGCGGATGTCCGACGTCGCGGGCACGCCGCAGCTCTACGACCTCTCGGCGCACTACGTGTGGATCGGGGAGCGGACCCGCCAGCTCGATCACGCGCACATCGCGCTCGCCGAGGTGATCGCCAACCCGATCGGGGTCAAGCTCGGTCCGACCACCACGCCGGACCAGGCCGTCGAATACGTGGAACGCCTTGACCCGCACAATGTTCCGGGGCGTCTGACGCTGATCAGCCGGATGGGCAACAGTAAGGTGCGCGACCTGCTGCCGGGAATCATCGAGAAGGTGCAAGCCACCGGTCACCAGGTGATCTGGCAGTGCGACCCGATGCACGGCAACACACACGAGGCCTCCACCGGTCACAAGACCCGGCACTTCGATCGGATCGTCGACGAGGTGCAGGGGTTCTTCGAGGTGCATCACGCGCTGGGCACCCACCCCGGCGGCATCCACCTGGAGTTCACCGGGGAGGACGTGACCGAGTGTCTCGGTGGCGCCCAGGACATTTCGGATGCGGACCTGGGTGGCCGCTACGAGACGGCGTGCGACCCGCGGCTCAACACCCAGCAGTCGCTGGAGTTGTCCTTCCTGGTCGCGGAGATGCTGCGCGGCTGAGTTCCCTCCCGCGAGCCGGGGCTACCCCCGCGAGCGTGCGTGTCTGCACAGCGACACGCCGCCCAGCGCGTACATCTGTGCACGCTCGTGCCAAAGGATCACCTCGCTAAAGCAGCGCGCTGACGTTGTTGCCTAGCGTCCACGCCAGCGCGGCGACCAACGTGGTGGCCGCGAACACCACCGCCAGCCAGATGACCACCATCCGGCGTGCGTGCTGGCGCTCCAACACGAACCGGCTCAGTTCGACGCCGCCGAATTGCCCTGTCACCAGCTGATACTGGGTATCGGTGTCGTCCACCCAATCCGCCGGCCCGCGGGTCATGTGCAGCGTCTGGTGTTGCGGTGGCTGGTGTTGTGGCGGCGCCGGACGTTCCGGGGCGCGATGGGGCGGGGCGGCGTTGTGCTGGGCGGAGTTGCGGGGGGCCGGCACCCGGAACGGCGGCAGCGCCAGCCGCTGGCTGATCAGGTCAACCGCGTGCGCCATCTCCAGCCCGTCGGCATAGCGTTCCGCGGGGTCGCGGGAGGTCGCCCGGGAAACCAGGTCATCGAATTCGCCCGGGACGCCGTCGATGGCGAAACTCGGCAGGGGGACATCGTGATCGAGCCGCTGGTAGGCCACCGTCAACGCCGAATCACCGGAGAACGGCGTGTGGCCCGTCAAGAGCTCATAGGTGAGCACGCCGACTCCGTACACATCGCTGGCCGGGCCGGCGTTTCCGTCGCGGACCTGCTCCGGGGACAGGTAGGCCGCGGTACCCAAAATCACGTTGGTGGAGGTGATTCCAGCCGCCGCGATGGCGCGTACCAGCCCGAAGTCGACCACCTTCACGTCGCCGTCGTCGGAGATCAGGATGTTCTCCGGTTTGACGTCACGGTGCACCAATCCGGCCCGATGCGCGATCCCCAGGGCCCCCAGCACCGGCCGCAACACCGCGGCGACCGCATGCGGCGGCATGGGGCCACGTTCGTTGAGCAGTTCGCGCAGCGTCCCGCCCTCGACGAGTTCCATCACCAGAAACGGCTGCCCGGGGTCGTGCGGGGTACCGAAACCCTGGTCGTACACCGCCACCAGCCCCGGGTCTTTGAGCCGGGCGACCGCCCGAGCCTCGAGCTGGAATCGGGTCAGGAACTGCTGGTCACCGGCGTAGCGCAGATCCATCACCTTGACCGCGACCGGGCGGTCCAGGCGCTCGTCCAGACCGCGGTACACCGTGGAAGTTCCCCCGGTGGCAATCCGTGTTCCCACCCGGTATCGGCCGTCGAGCAGGGCGCCCTCCAGTGCGTCGCCGCCCCACGCTCCAGTCACTCGGTCATGGTATGTGTGCAAACGGCCGGTCCGGCGGCTTTAAACTTGTGTCGTGAGCAGCATTCCGGCCTCCGAAGACGTGCTTGAACCCGACGAACCCACTTTCGACCTGCCCCGGGTCGCCGAGATGCTGGCGGTGCCCGTCACCAAGGTGCATCAGTACCTGCGGGACAATCACCTGATCGCAGTGCGCCGCGCGGGGGCGTTGAGGGTGCCGCGGAACTTCTTCACCGAAGACGGGGACATCGTCAAGAGCCTGCCCGGGCTGCTGGCCGTGCTGCACGACGGTGGCTATCAGCAGACCGACATCGTCCGGTGGCTGTTCACCCCGGATTCGTCGCTGTCGTTGACTCGCGACGGTGCGCGGGAGTCGATCGACAACGCCCGCCCGATCGATGCCCTGCACGCACACCAGGCCCGTGAGGTGATGCGCCGGGCGCAAGCCATGGCGTACTGAGTTTTAAGCGGCGTTGTCTTAAGCGGCGTCGAGTGCCGGCGCCTGCTGCGCCCTCGACAGCCGGTACCAGGCGTACACGGCGCATCCCGTCGCGCCGATCACATGCAGCCAGGTGTACATGCCGTGCGAGCCGTCGGGTTTGAAGATCACCATGATCCAGGTGGACGCCGCGGCGATCGCGGCGATCGCCGCCGGTGACCGGACCACGGTGGCCGCCACCGCCAGTGGCCAGGTGTAGTACCAGGGCAGTGCGGCCGGCACGAACAGCACGACCACCAGCATGGCCCAGGCGATGCCGGCGACCGCAGCGCGATCGTCACGCCGCGACCGCCACCACAACACCGGCAGCAGCAGCCCGATCACCGCGACCCCGCTGATCCGGGTGATGTGCAGCACGGCGTAGAAGTTGACCGGGGCGAACAGCCCGCCGACGGCGTGGATCAGGTTGGCGGCCGCGGTCGGCACGGTGAGCCAGTTGATGATCTTGACGTTGCCGGCCAGCAGTGCGGTCAACCAGCCCAGGCCCACTCCGGCCAGGGCCGACAGCACGGCGAACACCACGACGACGATCGCCGCCGACACCGCCGTGGCGATGGCGAAGGCGATCGGCGTCGGATAGCCGCGACTTGGACCCCGCGGTTCCAGCGTCGGCTCTCCTTCGTCGAGCCTCGCTGAACCGCGCTTCTCCCGCAGGCGTCGCATCCAGATCCACACCAGGAACGGCAATGCGATTGCGGCGGTGGCCTTTACCGCCGCCGCCAGCGCCACCAGGGTTATCCCGGCCAGGTGACGGCGTTCCAGGGTCAGCGCGATCCCGGCGATCAGCAGGCCGACCATCAGCATCTCGTTGTGGACCCCGCCCATCAGGTGGATGATCACCAGCGGGTTGAGCACGGCCAGATACAGCGCTGCGGGGGCGCTGCCACCGACTCGGGCGGCCACCCGCGGCGCGGCCCAGATCAGCAGCGCCAGCCCGGGCAGCATGCACAGGCGCAGCACCATGGTGCCGGCCACCACGTTGTTGCCCACCAACATCGTGACGAGCTTGGCGACCAGGATGAACGCTGGGCCATACGGTGCCGTCGTCGCTGCCCAGATCGGGCTGACATCCTCGAGCAGGGGATTGGGGTTGTCGACCGGACCGACCACGTACGGATCGAATCCATCCCGCAGCAGGGCCCCCTGGGCCAGGTAGGAGTAGGTGTCGCGGCTGAACACCGGGACCGACAGCAGCAGCGGTGCCAACCAGAAGCCGGTGGTGGCGATCAACGTGTAGGTGCTCACGGTGCCCTCGATCACCCGCCGGCCCAAGCCGAGCCAGGCCACCAGCATCACCGCGACCCCGGCCCACAGCAGCACCGACGACAGCACCAGGCCGTGGCCGAAGCGCAGCCACGAAAGGTGCAGGGAATCCAGCACCGGGTCCTGGATGCGAGTGCTGCCGGCACCCAAGCCCCCCAGGGTGATCAGCAACGCGCCCAGGCAGCCGAGCCATGCGGCTCCGGCCTGCTCGCCGGCGGCGAACTGCCGCAGTCGGGAAAGGCCGCTGGGGGCGTCGCTGGACGCGCGGGGGACCGGTGGGGTGGTGGGGTTCGACATCGACGCTCCGGGATTTTCAGGCGGACCGGTCGGCGACCCGGCGGGCCAGGTCGGTCAGTCCGGCTTTTCCAACCTCGTCAATGGGTGCGGCTTCCAGCGCGGCCATGGCGCGGCGGGTCAGCAGATCGATACGGTCCTCGACGGCTGCCAGTGCGCCTACCGCCTCGATCAGCTCGCACAGTTCGCGGACCTGCGCATCGGTCAGCGCGGTGCCGATCGCGCTGCGTAACCGATTGGCCGCCACCGGATCCGATTTGTCGGCCAGCTCGACGGCTTCGGCCAGCAGCACGGTGCGCTTGCCCGAACGCAGGTCGTCGCCGGAGGGCTTGCCGGTCACCGTCGGATCGCCGAACACCCCCAGCACGTCGTCGCGCAGCTGGAACGCCACACCCAGGTCCGTGCCGAGATCGTGGAACAGCGCCTGAATGTCCGGGCGGTCGGCCGCGGCGGCGACACCCAGCTGCAGCGGGCGCACCACCGTGTAGGAGGCGGTCTTGTAGGTGTTGACGCGCATCGCCGAGGCAATCGAGTCCACCCCGCTGGATTCGGCGACGATGTCCAGGTACTGGCCTCCCAGCACCTCGGTGCGGATGTCCGACCAGACGCCGCGCACGCGACGCCGGGCATCGGCCGGCAGGTCGGCACCGGCGACGATGTCATCGGCCCACACCAGTGACAGGTCGCCGAGCAGAATGGCGGCCGACAAACCGAACTGGTCGGCCGAGCCCCGCCACCCACGGGCACGGTGCAGCTCGGCGAACTTGCGGTGGGTGGTGGGATTGCCGCGGCGGGTGGCCGAAGCGTCGATCACGTCGTCGTGCACCAGGGCGCAGGCGTGCAGCAGTTCCAGTGCGGAGAACAGCAGCAATTCGCCGTCGTCGGCATCTCGTCCGGTGATGGCGCGCCAGCCCCAGTAGGCGAACGCCGGACGCAACCGTTTCCCGCCGACGAGCACGAACTCTTCGAGGCCGGTGATCAAAGCCTCGTAGTCATCGCCGATATAGGCGGTCTCGGTACGGCGGTTGCGCAGGTGGGAGCGCAGCCGTTCAGTCACCGCCGCGGCCAGCTCGGCGGCCGACGGTGTGGTCGCTGCGGTTGCCTTGGAACTCAGCTCGGCGCCCCTTTCTGTGCTGCCCGGCCGGGGACCCCCAGCGTGGGTCCAGCGTAGAGTGTGCCACCACACCCGGGGGGACTGCGGCCGGTAGCGGCCGGCGGCGGGCCACGCTGCCCGTTCCTACCCTGTGGCACCGTTGACGTCTGCTGACCGTCCGTCATGAGGAGCTAGTACGTGACTTTGAACACCGTCGCACTCGAGCTTGTCCCGCCGAACGTGGAAAAAGGCCCCGAGCAGACGATCGAGGAGGCGCACAAGGTTGTGCGGTTCGCCGCCGAGGCGGGCATCGAAGGGCGGATCCGCCACATCCTGATGCCGAGCATGATCACCGAGGACGATGACCGCCCGATCGAGATGAAGCCCAAGCTCGACGTGCTGGACTTCTGGAACGCGATTCGCCCCGAGCTGCCCGGCGTGGCCGGGTTGTGCACCCAGGTCACCTCGTTCTCCGACGAGGCGGCGCTGCGGAGCCGGGTGGCCGATCTGACCGGCGCGGGGATCGAGGGCGTGGTCTTCGTCGGCGTGCCCCGCACCATGGCCGACGGCGAGGGCTCGGGCATCCCGCCGACCGACGCGCTGGCGACGTTCCGCGCCGACGTGGCCAACCGCGGCGTCATCCTGATTCCCACCCGGGCCGACGAGATCGGCCGGTTCAACTTCAAATGCGACAGCGGCGCGACCTTCGCGCTGACCCAGCTTCTGTACTCCGACGCGATCGTGCCGTTCTTGACCGAGTTCGCCAAGCACAGCGATGCGCGCCCGGAGATCTTGCTGTCGTTCGGCTTCGTGCCGTCATTCGAGAACCGGACCGGCCTGATCAACTGGCTGATCCAGGATCCGGGCAACGCGGCGGTGGCCGCCGAACAGGACTTC
Organism: Mycobacterium sp. SMC-15; assembly: GCF_045310925.1. Lineage (NCBI taxonomy): Bacteria > Bacillati > Actinomycetota > Actinomycetes > Mycobacteriales > Mycobacteriaceae > Mycobacterium > Mycobacterium sp. SMC-15. The sequence goes on from NZ_JBJIAJ010000007.1 coordinate 223,328, forward strand.
GTCAAGACGCTCGCCGACAGCGAACCCGACCAGCGGCGCAAGCTGATGCTCGATCTCTACAAGCGGGTGATCGACGGCGTCGCAGACCTGGGCTTCCCGCTGAGCATCCATTTCGAAGCCACCTATGGCGTCTCCGCGGCGGCATTTCGCACCTTTGCCCAGATGCTCGAGTACTGGTCGCCGCCGACCCGCTGACTCGCGCCGGTGCTCAGCCCGCGGTGTCGTCGGGAGAGCGCAAGCGCGGCGAGCGGTCCCGGCCATACCAGGCGAGCGCCGCAACCGCGCCCGCCGCGGCGAACGTCGACACGATCAGCCACATGGCGGCGTGGGCGAAGGATCGGGTGCTGGGATCGGTGTAGCGGGCCTGGGCGCTCATGGTGCTCACCACGCCCGGCTTGAGCCTCCACTGCACCGTGTCGCCGCCGATGCGCTCACCGTTGGTGGACGTCACCTCGCCGGGGAACGCGACGCTCAACTCGACATCGGCCTCCGGGTCGCCCAGTGAGGTGAGATCCACCCGGCCTTCCAGGATCACCAGGTTTCCGGCCCGCCGCAGCGACAGGTCCACCCCGGCCGCGTCGCGGTGCATTTCGGCCAGCTGCGGCAGCTCGGCGAAGGTCAGGTCGGAGAACACCGCCTGGGAGCCCACGTAGCCGTCCCTGCTGTAGTTGGAGATCGCGATCTTCTGGGGGAACGGCAGATCGGCGCTGAGCTTGGGGCCGGTGTCGTTGTCGTTGCGCGGCTTGGCCGCCACGACGATCTGGCCGGAGACCTGATCGTTGGGGGAGACGGTGATGTTGGCCCGAATCCGCACGCACCCGGCCAACGGCGCCGCGATCAGCAGCAGCGCGACCATGGCCACCAGTCGGCGGTAGGTGCTGCCCCGTCGAACCCTGGCCCGAGTGGGCGCTGGAACGGGGCCCCGAACGGTCATTAGCGAACGCCCAACATGCACGACGTCATCGTGCCAGACCGCTGGGTCGGTGCGGCGACGACGCGGCGCTTGACTACTACAACGGCAGTGGCCGGCCCAAGATGGCGAAGGGCCGGGGATCGCCGGCGAAGTGATGACCGCGGATCACGTCGGTGAAGCCCAGGCGTCGGTACAACCGCCAGGCGCGGTTGCCTTCACCACTGGTCTCTGGCGTGGACAGCAGCACGTTGGCTTCGGGCCGTCCCGCCAGCAGGCGTCGCGCCAGGGCCTCACCCAGGCCGCTGCCCTGGGCGCGTGGGGCGACGTGTAGCTCGGTCAGCTCGAAGTAACTGGCCATCAGGCGCGCGATGTCGGGGTGGGGCAGCCCGCGGCGCTGCAGACCCAGCACGACCTGCTGCTGCCACCACTGGTCGGGGGCTCCGCAGTAGCCGTAGGCCACTCCCAGCAGCTCGGCGCCGTTCAAACCCGCCGGCGCGGCGCCTGGCTCGCCAATCTCGCCGAGGTCGCCGGCTGCGTTGTCTGCGAAGGCGGCCACCGCCCGCCAGCCGCTCCGGCGGGTGTGCTCGAGCCACATCGCGGCACGTTGGCTCTCGGTGCCCGGCGGGTAGCCCATCGCGGTGACGTAGACGCGCAGAGCCGCACCGAGATGATCCGCCATTTCGCGTGGCGACATGTCGATGAGGAAGGTCACCAACGTGCAGGTTCCTTTCCCGGAGAAGTGGGAGCATGCCCGATGCCCGGAGTCCCATTATCGGCGATTGGGTCTGCGGCGTCGGCCGTTGTGGATCGACATCGCCGGGCCGCCGCTACAATCGGCTGGTGAAGTCTGTGGTACGGCGCAGGCTCACCTCGTATTATCAGTGTTAGTTGCCCGCACCAGTCCGTATTGCGCCGTGGGCAGTGAATTGAGCGGCCGTCGGCAAGGAGGGACGAATGCCACTCTCCGATCATGAACAGCGCATGCTCGACGAGATCGAGAGCGCGCTGTACGCCGAGGACCCCAAGTTCGCTTCCAGCGTTCGCGGCGGCGCTCTGCGTACCCCGACCACCCGTCGGCGGGTGCAGGGCATGACACTGCTCGTGGTCGGTCTGGTGATGCTGGTCTCCGGCATCCCCTTCTATGCGACCACCGGCAATTCGGCATTCCTGATTCTGAGCGTGCTGGGCTTCGTGGTCATGTTCGGTGGGGTGGTGTTCGCCATCACCGGCAACCACGCCGCAGCCGGTCGCGATGGTGCGGCCAAGCCGGGCGGCGGTTCGCAACGGCGCGTCAAGGGTGGCGGCGGCACGTTCTCCAGCCGCATGGAAGACCGTTTCCGTCGCCGGTTCGAGCCGTAGGCCGATCAAGCGGCACGTATCACGTGAAAGGGCAGCCGATCGGCTGCCCTTTTTTGTGCGCGCGGCAAGCCCGGTGACACGACCCGGGTGCGCCGCTTAGGGGCGTTCGCCCCACCCCGCCCCACTTTGCCTCCACCGGCCATGACCTGGCCGTTTACCGCCCTTGTGGGTCCTTTTTCGTACGCCTGGGCGTCGCGATTGGCGCTCTGGTGGGGCATAGGGGTGGATTCGCCCTAGGAAATGGTGCGTAGTGGGGGAATGTGGGGTATCGTGGGCTGACGAAGTCGACATGGCGGGAGGTGGCCGATGTTCCTCGGCACCTATACGCCCAAGCTCGACGACAAGGGGCGGCTCACACTGCCCGCGAAGTTTCGTGATGCGCTGGCAGGAGGGTTGATGGTCACCAAGAGTCAGGACCACAGCCTGGCCGTGTATCCCCGGGCGGAGTTCGAGCAGTTGGCCCGCCGGGCGGCCAAGGCTTCGCGTAGCAACCCGGACGCGCGAGCATTCCTGCGCAACCTGGCCGCGGCCACCGACGAACAGCACCCCGACGCCCAGGGCCGGATCACCTTGTCGCCCGACCACCGTCGCTACGCCAACCTGTCCAAGGAATGCGTGGTCATCGGGTCGGTCGACTACCTGGAGATCTGGGACGCGCAGGCCTGGAGCGACTACCAGCAGACACACGAAGAGAACTTCTCCGCGGCCAGCGATGAAGCACTCAGCGACATCATCTGAGGCGCACGCCCGTGCCTCGTGGCCTCTGTCCGAACCGACCCTGACGTACTTCCCCAACGTCAGGTTCGCGCCGTCGGGCAGGGACCTCGAGGCAAGGGCCTGCGGGCGATCGCAAGCGCGGCGGAGCCGGGCGCTGGGGGTCGCGCGCAGTGGGCCCAGGCTGGCAGCAACTCGTGCAAATCACTGGCCGCAACAGGGAGGTGTTGCTGTGGCCGAACAGGGCGAATTCGGGCATGTACCGGTCTTGCTGGAGCGTTGCGTGGGGCTGCTGGCTCCGGCGCTGACCCGGCAGTCGCCCGACGGCCGGGGCGCGACCCTGGTCGACGCCACGCTGGGGGCCGGCGGGCACACGGAGCGGTTTCTGAGCGAGTTCCCCGGACTGCGGGTCATCGGACTGGACCGCGACATCACCGCTCTCGACATCGCCGGGGCCCGGTTGGCCCGCTTCGCCGACCGCCTCCAGACGGTCCGCACCCGTTACGACGGGATCGCCGCGGCCCTGTCCGAATCAGGCTTGGCCGCAACCGGATCGGTTGACGCGGTGTTGTTCGACCTCGGGGTGTCCTCGATGCAGCTCGACCGGGCGGAGCGGGGATTCTCCTACGCGCAGGACGCGCCGCTGGACATGCGGATGGATCCGCAGGGTGAACTCACCGCCGCAGACATCATCAACACCTACGACGCGGCGGCACTGACCGACATCCTGCGCCGCTTCGGTGAGGAGCGCTTCGCCTCGCGGATCGCCTCCTACATCGTGCGCCGCCGGGCCCAGACTCCGTTCACCTCCACCGGGGAACTGACGGCGCTGCTCTACGAAGCGATTCCGGCGCCGGCGCGACGCACCGGGGGACACCCGGCCAAGCGCACCTTTCAGGCGCTGCGCATCGCGGTCAACGGCGAACTGGACTCGCTGCGGGCCGCGCTGCCGGCGGCGCTGGAGGCGCTGGCGGTAGGCGGGCGGGTGGCGGTGATGTCCTACCAGTCGTTGGAGGACCGCATCGTCAAGCAGCTGTTCGCCGCGGCGACCGCGTCGCGCACACCGGTCGATCTCCCGGTCGAATTGCCCGGTGACGAACCGAAGTTCACGACATTGACACGGGGCGCCGAACGGGCCGAGGCCGATGAGGTCGAGCGCAACCCACGGGCGGGCTCGGTCCGGTTGCGTGCTGTTGAGCGGGTCCAGGCCGGACCGATCGTCGCATCGAGGGGGAAGTGATGGCGACTAAGCGCAAGCCGCCGGCACGGCAGGGCGACCGTCGCCGTAGTAGCCAGGAGAGTGCAACCCGCACCGGCCCGCGGCGCGTCAACGAGCAGGCGCAGGCCCGGGGCCCGCGGCGGCAGCGCGGGGCGGCGCCCGCAGCAGGTCGTGAGTCCAGGCCGCGCACCGGCCCGCAGAAGGCGGCGTCGCTTCGTCCCGACCCTCGTCCGGTACCGCCGAAGAACACCAAACAGGCCAAGGCGCGGGCCAAGGCCCGAAAGGCTAAGGCGCCCAAGGTCCTGCGCGTTCCGCTGCGCGAACGCCTGATCACCCGGCTGGCCTCGGTGGACCTGCGGCCGCGCACGCTGGCGGCCAAGGTTCCGTTCGTCGTGCTGATCATCGGCGCGCTCGGCATCGGGCTGGGAATCACGCTGTGGCTGTCGACGGATGCCGCGGAGCGGTCCTATCAGTTGGGCAACATCAAGGAGCGCAACCGAGTCCTGATGCAGCAGAAGGAAGCACTCGAGCGTGACGTGCTCACCGCTGAGTCCGCGCCGGCGCTTGCCGAGGCGGCCCGCGAACTTGGCATGATCCCGAGCCGGGACACCGCCCACCTGGTTCAGGACCCGGTCGGTAACTGGGTGGTCGTCGGGGTACCGAAGCCCGCCGAGGGAATGCCGCCGCCGCCGCTGAACACCAAGTTGCCCGACGATGTGGCGCCACCGGTCGAGGTGCCGGTTCGGGTGCCGCCGGCCGGGCCGAAGCTCGACAGCCACCATCTGCCCGCCGCGGTGCCCCTTGCTCCGGCGGTGCCCGGCGCGCCGCTGACCATTCCCGGCCTGCCCGGAGTTCCCGGCGCGCCGCCGGCCGGGCCATTGCCTGGGCCCGGCGCGCAGGACATCCCGTCTCTGGCAACGCCGCCAGCCCTCCCGTCCGGCGCCTTGCCGCCCGGGTCGGTGGTGCCGCCCGAGACGGTGATCCCGCTGGACGGCACCCTTGCGCCGTCGGCCGTCCTGCCGCCGGCAGCGGTGCTGCCGCCCGAGGCGCAGTTGCCGTCGCAACCCCCGCTGCCGGCGGATGTACTGACGCCGCCGGTGGTGCCGGGAGCCGCGCGATGAGAAGGACCGCGCGGGGGACCGGCCCGGCACGTCGCGCCGACGGATCGGCCACGGGTGCCAAGCGAAAGACCCGCCGAACCGTTACCCCGCCGGCCAAACCGGCCAACTCCGCCAAGGCCGGTAAGACGCCGAAAACGGCCTCGAAAGCGACTCAGCCAACCGGGCATTCGGCCCGTGAACGTCGAACCCGCCAGGCCACCGAGGTGGGCCTGCGCAGCGCTTCGTTCGTGTTCCGTCATCGCACCGGAAACGCGGTCATCTTCCTGGTGCTGGCGTTGTCGGCGGCTCAACTGTTCTACCTGCAGGTCCCTCGGGCATCCGGGCTGCGGGCCGAAGCCGCCGGCCAACTCAAGGTCACCGACGTTCAGCAGGCGATGCGCGGCGACATCATCGACCGCACCGGCGACAAGCTCGCGTTCACCATCGAGGCCCGGGCGCTGTCCTTCCAGCCGGTCAAGATCGCCAAGCAACTCGCCGACGCTAAGAAGAAGGACCCGTCGGCCCCCGATCCGCAGCTGCGGCTGCAGCAGATCGCCAAGGAGATCTCCACGCGCCTCGGCAACAAGCCGGACTCCGCGGCCCTGCTGAAGAAGCTGCGCAGCAACGAGACCTTCGTCTATCTCGCCCGCGCCGTCGACCCTGCGGTGGCCGAGGTGATCACCGAGAAATGTCCGGAGGTCGGTAGCGAGCGCCAGGACCTGCGGCAGTATCCGGGCGGATCGCTGGCGGCCAACATCATCGGCGGCATCGACTGGGACGGTCACGGCCTGTTGGGTCTGGAGGACTCGATGGACGCCGTGCTGGCCGGAACGGACGGGTCAGTCACCTACGACCGCGGTTCGGACGGCGTGGTGATCCCGGGCAGCTACCGCAACCGGCACAAGGCCGTCAACGGGTCGACGATCCAGCTCACCCTCGACGACGACATTCAGTTCTATGTCCAGCAGCAGGTGCAGCAGGCCAAGAACGTCACCGGGGCACACGACGTGACGGCCGTGGTGCTGGACGCCAAGAGCGGTGAGGTGCTGGCGATGGCCGGCGACAACACCTTCGACCCCTCCCAGGACATCGGGCGCCAGGAGGCCCGTGAGCTCGGCAACCTGGCGGTGTCGTCTCCGTTCGAGCCGGGCTCGGTGAACAAGATCATCACCGCGGCCTCGGTCATCGAGTACGGCCTCGGCCACCCCGACGATGTGCTGCAGGTGCCGGGATCGATCAATGTCGCCGATGTCACCGTCAGCGACGCCTGGGAGCACGGCGTCGCGCCGTACACCGTGACGGGAATCTTCGGAAAGTCCTCCAACGTCGGTACCTTGATGCTGGCGCAACGAGTGGGCCCCGAGCGCTGGTTCGACATGTTGGAGAAGTTCGGACTGGGACAGCGCACCGGCGTAGCCCTGCCCGGTGAGAGCGCCGGGCTGGTCCCGCCGGTGGACCAATGGTCGGGAAGCTCCTTCGCCAACCTGCCGATCGGCCAGGGACTCTCGATGACGCTGCTGCAGATGGCCGGGATGTATCAGGCCATCGCCAACGACGGCCTGCGGATTCCGCCACGGATCATCAAGGCGACCATTTCCGCCGACGGCAGTCGTGCCGAAGAGCCCCGGCCCGAAGGCGTCCGGGTCGTCTCGGAGCAGACCGCGGCGACCGTGCGCAACATGCTGCGCTCGGTGGTGCAACGTGATCCGACCGGCGTTCAGCAGGGCACGGGGTGGCAGGCCGCGGTCGACGGCTACCAGATCGCCGGGAAGACCGGTACCGCGCAGCAGATCAACCCGGCCTGCGGTTGCTACTACGACGACGTCTACTGGATCACCTTCGCCGGGATAGCGCCGGCGGACAATCCGCGCTACGTGATCGGCCTGATGATGAACAACCCCCACCGCGCCGCGGACGGGTCGCCCGGCACCTCGGCGGCACCGTTGTTCCACAACATCGCGGGGTGGTTGTTGCAGCGCCACAACGTGCCGTTGTCCCCGGACCCGGGCCCGCCGCTGGTCCTGCAGGCGATGTAGCCGCCGCCAACCGCCGATCCGTCGACTCGCGTCCGTAAAAAAAGACGTGATTCCGTCGTTTTGCCGGTCGTCCTGTGGTTATCGTTCGGACAACGCGGGGGCAAAGGGGGTCCCGGCGCCGAAGAGAAAGGGTCGATCATGGCCCGAAAAACCATTGCGGTCGGTTACGCAATTCCGGGGGTTCTCGCCGCGGCGGCAGGAATCGTCGCTGGGGGGCTGCTCGGCACACCCATCGCCAGTGACCATCACGGCAGCGGCTGTTTCATGACCAAAGAGGGAACCTGCGAGGACGTGCCGGACCCGACCCAGTACGGATGTGCGCCCGGGGACTTCCAATGCATGTTCGACAAGAAGCTCAAGCAGCCGCTGCCACCTTCTGACGGCTGAACCGGGCCTATGCGGCGGTCCCAGCTTCGGCTCTCCTTCGTCGAGCCTCGCTGAACCGCCGGGCCCAATGCGGCGGTCCCAGCTTCGCCGGACAATCGCCGCCATCGTGACTCGCCGTCGGCCCAAGCCGTATCGCCTGCGCTGTGGACAGGGTCCGCCTAGGTAGTCTCAGGGCCGATCCGGACGACCCGGCCGCAGCGAATGGAGGTGATGGCGGTGCCCGCTGCTCTGCGCCCCGACGTCGGTGCAGGCACGTCGCTGCGGGTGCTCGCGGCCCAGATCGGGGCGGTCGCGGTAACCGGTGATGTGGTGCCGGACCTGCCGATCACCGGGTTGACCCTGCGCGCCCAGGACGTGCGACCCGGTGACCTGTTCGCGGCGTTGCCCGGGGCGACCACGCACGGCGCACGATTCGCCGCCGACGCGGTCGCCCGGGGCGCTGCCGCGGTGCTTTCCGACGGGGCCGGGGTCACCGAGATCGCCGACGGCGCAGCACTTCCCGGTATCCCGGTGCTGGTTCATCCGGCGCCCCGCGCCGCGCTCGGCGAACTCGCCGCGCAGGTCTACGGGCATCCCTGCGATCGGCTCCCGGTCATCGGCATCACCGGGACCTCGGGCAAGACCACCACCACCTATCTGGTCGAGGCCGGACTGCGGGCCGCGGGCCGCACCGCCGGCCTGATCGGCACGGTCGGGGTCCGCATCGACGGCGTCGACCTGCCCAGCGCCTTGACCACCCCCGAGGCGCCCGCGCTGCAGGCGCTGCTGGCCGCGATGGCGCAGCGTGGGGTGGACACCGCGGTGATGGAGGTGTCCAGTCATGCCCTGACATTGGGCCGGGTCGACGGCACCCGATTCGCGGTGGGCGCCTTCACCAACCTGTCCCGCGATCATCTCGACTTCCACCCGACCATGGCGGACTACTTCGAGGCCAAGGCCCGGCTGTTCGATCCGGCTTCGCCGCTGCACGCCGCCCGCTCGGTGGTCTGTATCGACGACGACGCCGGCGCGGCGATGGCCACGCGTGCCACCGCGCCGGTCACCGTCAGCGCGACGGGCCGCCCCGCGGACTGGGGCCTACAGCGGATGACGACGCGCGGATCTCGGGGCCGGGAGTTCATCGCCGTCGACCCCGCCGGTGTGCACCACCCGATCGGCATCGGGTTGCCCGGCGACTACAACGTGGCCAACTGCCTTGTGGCGCTGGCCATTCTCGATGCGGTCGGAGTGTCGCCGGAGCAGGCGGCGCCGGGCCTGCGGGCGGCGCGGGTGCCGGGACGGATGGAGCCGATCGACCGTGGTCAGGGCTTCCTGGCGCTGGTCGACTACGCGCACAAGCCCGGGGCGCTGGCAGCGGTACTGGCGACCCTGCGCCAGGAGCTGCGTGCGGGCAGCGGGCGCCTGGCCGTGGTGTTCGGCGCCGGCGGCGACCGCGACCACGGCAAGCGCGAGCCGATGGGACGGATCGCCGCCGAGAACGCCGACCTGGTCGTGGTCACCGACGACAACCCGCGGGGGGAAGACCCCGCCGACATCCGGCGCGCCGTGCTGGCCGGTGCCGCCGCCGGTAGTGCCCAGGTGGTCGAGATCGGCGACCGGCGGGCCGCGATCGAGCACGCGGTGGCCTGGGCCCAGCCCGGCGATGTGGTGCTGATCGCGGGTAAGGGACACGAGACCGGGCAGACCGCCGCCGGGCACACCCAGCCGTTCGACGACCGGGTGGAGCTGGCAGCCGCCCTGGAGCGGCACCGATGATCGCGCTGACCGTCGCGCAGATAGCCGAGATCGTCGGCGGCCGGCTGGCCGACATCACCCCGCAGCAGGCCGCGCGCACCGTTGTCACCGGCACCGTGGAATTCGATTCGCGCCGGATCGCCCCGGGGGCGCTGTTTCTGGCCCTGCCCGGCGCGCGGGCCGACGGCCACGACCACGCGGCCTCGGCGGTGAATGCCGGCGCGGTGGCGGTGCTGGCGGCCCGTCCGGTCGGGGTCCCGGCCGTTGTCGTGGAACCGGTCGCATCCGAGAGTCGATCCGGTGCGCTCGAGCATGATGACGAGGCCGGATCCGGAGCCGCGGTGCTGGCCGCACTGGCGAAACTGGCCGGTGCGGTGGCCGCCGACCTGGTGGCCAAGGGACTGACGATCGTCGGCGTGACCGGGTCGTCGGGCAAGACCTCCACCAAGGACCTGATCGCCGCGGTGCTGGCGCCGCTGGGGGAGGTGATCGCCCCGCCCGGATCGTTCAACAACGAGCTGGGTCACCCGTGGACGGTGCTGCGGGCCGACGAGAACACCGACTTCCTGGTCCTCGAGCTGTCTGCGCGGCATCGCGGCAACATCGCCGCGCTGGCGGCGATCGCCCCGCCGCAGATCGCGGTGGTACTCAACGTCGGGACCGCGCACCTGGGCGAGTTCGGTTCCCGGGAGGCGATCGCCGAGACCAAAGCCGAGCTGGCACAAGCTGTTCCGGAAACCGGTGTGGTGATCCTCAACGTCGATGACTCGGCGGTGGCCGCGATGGCCGACAAGACCGTCGCACGGGTGGTGCGGGTCAGCCGCACCGCTGGCGCCGACGTGTGGTCCGGTCCGGTGGTGCTCGACGAGCTGGCTCGCCCGCGGTTCGCCCTGCACGCCGGTGGCGAAGCCGACGTCGCGGTGTCGCTCGGGGTGTCGGGCGACCACCAGGTCGGCAACGCGCTGTGCGCCGCTGCCGTGGCCTTGGAATGCGGTGCCACGCCGCAGCAGGTGGCCGACGCCCTGGCCGGCGCCGGGCCGGCCTCGCAGCACCGGATGCAGGTCAGTACCCGCGCCGACGGCGTGACCGTGATCGACGACTCCTACAACGCCAACCCCGACTCCATGCGGGCAGCGCTGCAGGCGCTGGCCTGGATCGCGCGCGGTGAGAATCCGGGGGCGAAGCGCCACAGCTGGGCCGTGCTGGGGGAGATGGCCGAGCTCGGTGAGGACGCGATATCTGAGCATGACCGCATCGGACGGCTCGCGGTGCGCTTAGATGTGTCTCGTCTCATTGTCGTCGGAGTAGGGAGATCGATGGGCGCGATGCTGCACGGCGCAGTGATGGAGGGATCCTGGGGCGCCGAAGCCACCGCGGTACCCGACGTCGATGCCGCCCTGGCCCTGTTGCGCGCCGAACTGCAGGCGGGGGACGTGGTACTGGTCAAGGCGTCGAACTCCGCGGGCCTGACCGCGCTGGCTGAGGCGCTGACCAGCGAAAACCCGGGAGATCGCCGATGATAATGATCCTCATCGCGGCCGGAGTCGCGCTGCTGGTCGCGATCCTGCTGACCCCGGTGTTGATCCGGGTGTTCACCAAGCAGGGTTTCGGGCAGGAGATCCGCGAGGACGGCCCGGCCAGCCACCAGAGCAAACGCGGGACTCCCTCGATGGGCGGCGTGGCCATCGTGGCCGGGATCTGGGCGGGGTACCTGGCCGCTGAACTGGCCGGCCTGGTGTTCTACGGGACCGGGCCGACGGCGTCGGGCCTGCTGGTCCTGGGGCTGGCCACCGCGCTGGGCGGCGTCGGCTTCCTCGACGACCTGATCAAGATCCGCCGCTCGCGCAACCTCGGTCTGAACAAGACCGCCAAGACCGTCGGGCAGGTCACCGCGGCGACCCTGTTCGGTCTGCTGGTGCTGTGCTTCCGCAACAGCTCCGGCCTGACCCCGGGCAGCCTGCAACTGTCCTATGTGCGCGACATCGCCACCGTCACGCTGCCCGCGGCGGTGTTCGTGCTCTTCGTGATCCTGATCGTCAGCGCCTGGTCGAACGCGGTCAATTTCACCGACGGCCTGGACGGCCTGGCCGCCGGATCCATGGCGATGGTCAGCGCCGCCTACGTGCTGATCACCGTGATGCAGCACCGCAACGCCTGCGCGATCGCACCCGGACTGGGCTGCTACAACGTGCGCGACCCGCTGGACCTGGCGCTGATCGCCGCCGCGACCGCGGGCGCCTGCATCGGGTTCCTGTGGTGGAATGCCGCCCCGGCGAAGATCTTCATGGGTGACACCGGCTCGCTGGCATTGGGCGGCGTGATCGCCGGAATGTCGATCACCACCCGCACCGAGATCCTCGCGGTGGTGCTCGGCGGGCTCTTCGTCGCCGAGATCACCTCGGTGGTCGTGCAGATCCTGGCGTTCCGCAGCACCGGCCGCCGAGTGTTCCGGATGGCCCCGTTCCATCACCACTTCGAGCTGGCCGGCTGGGCCGAGACCACGGTGATCATCCGGTTCTGGCTGCTCACCGCCATCGCCTGCGGATTGGGCGTCTCCATGTTCTACGGCGAGTGGTTCACCGCCGTAGGTGGCTGACATGCCCGAGTTGGCCCCGTTGTCGGCCGGTGCGCGGGTGCTGGTCGCCGGGGCCGGCGTCACCGGCCGGGCCATCCTCAATGCGTTGGCGCCGTTCGGGCTGGACGTGACGCTATGCGACGACAACGCGGCCGCGCTGCAAGCCCATCCCGAGGTCACGACCTGCACCCCGGACGAGGCTGCCGCGCAGATCGAGGGCTACACGCTGGTGGTCACCAGCCCCGGATTCGGCCCGGACACACCGGTGTTGGCCGCCGCCGCGGCGGCCGGGGTGCCGATCTGGGGTGATGTGGAGCTGGCTTGGCGCCTCGACGTCGCGGGCCACTACGGGCCGCCGCGGCGCTGGCTGGTGGTGACCGGCACCAACGGCAAGACCACGACCACGTCGATGCTGCACGCCATGCTGTTGGCCGCGGGCCGCCGTGCCCAGTTGTGCGGCAACATCGGCAGTCCCGTACTCGACGTGCTGGGACCGGCGCATGAATCCGAACTGCTGGCCGTCGAGCTGTCCAGTTTCCAGCTGCACTGGGCCCCGTCGCTGCGCCCCGAGGCCGGCGCCGTGCTCAACATCGCCGAGGACCACCTGGACTGGCACGGCAGCATGGCCGCCTACACCGCCGACAAGGCGCGGGCGCTGGCCGGCCGGGTAGCCGTGGTCGGGATGGACGACGCGCCTGCCGCGGCGCTGCTCGACACCGCCCCCGCCGCGGTGAAGGTGGGTTTCCGGCTCGGCGAACCGGCTCCCGGTGAGCTCGGCGTGATCGACGGCATGCTGGTGGACCGGGCCTTTGTGGCAGCGGGGGCCGGCGAGGTGGCGCTGGCCGCGGCAGCGTCGATACCGGTGCCCGGGCCGGTCGGGATCCTGGACGCGCTGGCTGCCGCCGCGCTGGCCCGCAGCGTCGACGTGCCCCCGGAGGCGATCGCCGCCGCGCTGGCGGCGTTCCAGGTCGGGCGCCATCGCGCCGAACTGGTCGTCGTCGACGGCGGGATCAGCTACGTCGACGACTCCAAGGCCACCAACCCGCACGCGGCCGAGGCATCGGTGCTGGCCCACCCCCGGGTGATCTGGGTGGCGGGCGGACTGCTCAAGGGCGCCGCGATCGCCCCGACCGTCGCCAGAATCGCTCCTCACCTGGCCGGGGCCGTACTGATCGGCCGAGATCGCGGCGAGGTTGCCAAGGCGTTATCACGACACGCACCGGATGTCCCCGTCGTCCACGTTGTGACGGGCGAGGATAGTGATATGGGTGATACTGCTGTGTCTCCAGTTACTCATGTGAAGCGAGTAGCTGATGGGGCCGATGAGACGCTGGGCTCGCGGGTGATGACGGCGGTGGTGGCCGCCGCCCGCGACTTGGCCCGGCCCGGTGACACGGTGCTGCTGGCTCCGGCGGGGGCATCCTTTGACCAGTTCTCCGGCTACGGCGCCCGGGGCGACGCATTCGCCGCCGCTGCGCGTTCCGCGGCGGGATCGGCGTGATCGGCATCCTGGCCCGGCTGCGGCGGGATGCCGGGGCCCCAGCAGCCGCTGCCGCCTCCTCCGACCAAACTGCGGACAAGCCCGCTAAGGCCGAGCCGCGCACCCGGTTCGGCGCCTGGCTGGGCCGGCCGATGACGTCATTCCATCTGATCGTGGCCGTGGCCGCACTGCTGACCACGCTCGGCCTGATCATGGTGCTGTCGGCCTCCGGGGTGGAGTCCTACGGCACCGACGGGTCCGCGTGGCGGATCTTCGGCAAGCAGGTGCTGTGGACCGTGATCGGGCTGGTCGGCTGCTATGTGGCATTGCGGATGCCGGTCCGGTTCATGCGCCGGATGGCTTTCGCCGGTTTCGCCTTCACCATCGTCCTGCTGGTGCTGGTGCTGATCCCGGGCATCGGCACGTTGTCCAACGGCTCCCGCGGCTGGTTCGTCGTCGCCGGCTTCTCCATGCAGCCCTCCGAGCTGGCCAAGATCGCCTTCGTCATCTGGGGCGCACACCTGTTGGCGAGCCGGCGCATGGAGCGGGCAACGCTGGGCGAGATGCTGGTCCCGCTGGTGCCGGCCGCCGTGGTCGCACTGGTGCTGATCGTCGCCCAGCCCGACCTGGGGCAGACGGTCTCGCTGGGCATCATCCTGCTGTCGCTGCTGTGGTACGCCGGGCTACCGCTGCGGGTGTTCCTCACTTCGCTGACGGCCATCGTCGCCGCCGCCGCGATCATGGCGGTGACCGAGGGCTACCGCTCCGACCGGGTGCGGTCCTGGCTGGACCCCGACGCCGACCTGCAGGGCGCCGGTTACCAGGCACGGCAGGCGAAGTTCGCGTTGGCCAACGGCGGCATCTTCGGCGACGGCCTGGGGCAGGGCACCGCGAAATGGAACTACCTGCCCAACGCGCACAACGACTTCATCTTCGCCATCATCGGCGAGGAGCTCGGCTTCATCGGCGGCTTCGGACTGCTGGCGCTGTTCGGGCTGTTCGCCTACACCGGCATGCGGATCGCCAAGCGCTCCGCGGACCCGTTCCTGCGGCTGTTGACGGCGGCCACCACGATGTGGGTGATCGGCCAGTCGTTCATCAACGTCGGCTACGTGATCGGGCTTTTGCCCGTCACCGGAATCCAACTCCCGCTCATCTCTGCGGGCGGAACCTCCACGGCAACAACGCTGTTCATGGTCGGAATCATGGCCAACGCGGCCCGGCACGAACCGGAGGCCGTGGCGGCGCTGCGGGCCGGCCAGGATGACCGGATGAACCGGATCCTGCGGCTGCCGCTGCCCGAGCCGTACTCGCCGACTCGTCTGGAGGCGCTGCGCGACCGGCTGCGCTCGCGTCCGCAGCCGGCCACCCGGCCAAGAACAGCCCAGTCGACCGGGCAGACTCCGGCGCGGTCGGGCCGGCAGCGCACCGCCGCGCAGGCGCCGGCCCGGGCAGCCAGTCGAGGCGCGGGGCGCGCAGGGCAAAATGGAGGCGGCCGGCGTCATGCCGGGGCGCGTCCGACCGGCGGACGCGTACGGGCATTGGAAGGTCAGCGATAAGGGAGTGAACGACTCGGTCATCTCATCGGACCGCGGTGCGTCGTTATCGGTAGTCCTTGCCGGCGGAGGCACTGCCGGCCATGTCGAGCCTGCGATGGCGGTTGCCGACGCGCTTCGCGCCCTGGACGCCGACGTCCGGATCACCGCGCTGGGCACCGCCCGCGGTCTGGAGACCCGGCTGGTGCCGGCCCGCGGCTACGACCTGGAGTTGATCACCCCGGTGCCGTTGCCCCGCAAGATCAACGCCGACCTCGCCCGGCTGCCGCTGCGGGTGCTGCGGGCGGTCCGGGAGACCCGGGCGGTGCTGCGCGACGTGCAGGCCGACGTGGTGATCGGCTTCGGCGGCTACGTGGCGCTACCGGCGTATCTGGCCGCGCGCGGTCTGGTCGGAAAGCGCGTGCCGGTGGTGATCCACGAGGCCAACGCCCGCGCCGGCCTGGCCAACCGCGTCGGCGCTCGGGGCGCGCAGCGGGTGCTGTCGGCCGTTGCCGATTGCGGTCTGGACAACACGGAGGTGGTCGGGGTGCCGGTCCGCGCGGCGATCACCACATTGGACCGGGCGGCGCTGCGTGCGGCGGCCCGCGCCGAATTCGGCTTCTCCGATGATGCCCGGGTACTGCTGGTGTTCGGCGGATCGCAGGGGGCCCGGTCGATCAACCAGGCGGTGGCCGGGGCGGCCAAACAACTTGCTGCCGCTGGCGTTTCGGTGCTGCACGCGCACGGACCGAAGAACACCCTGGACCTGCCGGAGCCAGGCGCGGGTGATCCGCCGTACGTCGCGGTGCCCTACCTGGACCGGATGGACTTGGCCTATGCGGCCGCGGACTTGGCGATCTGCCGCTCCGGGGCGATGACCGTTGCCGAAGTGTCGGCGGTCGGGCTGCCCGCGGTCTACGTGCCGCTGCCGATCGGCAACGGTGAACAGCGCCTCAACGCACTTCCGGTGGTCAACGCCGGGGGCGGAATCTTGGTCGACGACGCGTCGCTGACCCCGGATTTCGTGGCCGACACCGTCGCCGGGCTGCTCACCGATGAGGCGCGGCTGGCCGCGATGACCAGTGCCGCGGTCCTGGCCGGGCATCCGGAGGCGGCGCGACGGGTGGCTTCCGTCGCACTGGATGTCGCCGCTGCTCGGCGATCGAGGAGTGGCACATGAGCTCCGACCAACTGCCGCCGGAGCTGAGCCGGGTGCACATGGTCGGCATCGGGGGAGCGGGCATGTCCGGCATCGCCCGCATCCTGCTGGACCGCGGGGGCCTCGTCTCGGGCTCGGATGCCAAGGAGTCCCGCGGAATTCACGCGCTGCGGGCCCGGGGCGCGCAGGTGCGCATCGGCCACGACGCGTCGGCCCTGGACCTGCTGCCCGGCGGGGTCACCACGGTGGTCACCACCCACGCGGCGATCCCCAAGACCAACCCCGAACTCGTCGAGGCCCGTCGCCGCGGCATCCCGGTGGTGTTGCGCCCGGCGGTGCTGGCGAAGCTGATGGCCGGGCGTACCACGCTGATGGTCACCGGCACCCACGGCAAGACGACCACGACGTCGATGCTGGTGGTCGCGTTGCAGCACTGTGGGCTGGATCCGTCGTTCGCGGTCGGCGGCGAATTGGGTTCTGCCGGTGCAGAAGCCGGCACCAACGCCCATCACGGCAGCGGGCCGCTGTTCGTCGCCGAGGCCGACGAGAGCGACGGCTCGCTGTTGGAGTACACCCCCAACGTCGCGGTGGTGACCAACATCGAGGCCGATCACCTCGACTTCTTCGGCAGTGCCGAGGCCTACACGCAGGTGTTCGACGCGTTCGTCGAGCGCATCGCGCCGGGTGGGGCGGCGGTGGTATGCGTCGATGACCCCGGCGGCGCCGAGCTGGCCGACCGCACTGCGGCACAGGGCATCCGGGTACTGCGCTACGGCAGCGAAGGCACCGGGACGGCGGCGCTCGACGGCGAGCTGGTCAGTTGGGAGCAGCAGGGAACCGGAGCGGTCGCCGAGATCACGCTGGCCGGGACGGTCGAGCGCAGGGCGATGCGACTCTCGGTCCCCGGACGCCACATGGCGCTCAACGCCCTCGGTGCGCTGCTGGCGGCGGTCGAGGTCGGCGCGCCGCTGGACGCGGTGCTCGACGGCCTGGCCGGGTTCGACGGGGTGCGCCGCCGATTCGAGCTGGTCGGGTCGGCGGGCGCCACGGGGTCGGTGCGGGTCTTCGACGACTACGCGCACCATCCCACCGAGATCGCCGCGACGCTGACCGCGGTCCGCGCCCTGCTGGACGAGCAGGGGACGGGGCGCAGCCTGGTGGTGTTCCAACCGCATCTGTATTCGCGGACAAAGGAGTTCGCCGCAGAGTTCGGCCGCTCACTGGACGGTGCCGACGAAGTTTTCGTCCTGGACGTCTACGGCGCGCGCGAGCAGCCGTTGCCCGGGGTGAGCGGCGCCAGTGTGGCCGAACACGTCAGCGTGCCGGTGCATTACCTGCCGGACTTCTCCGCGGTGCCCGAGGCGGTGGCCGCGGCGGCCGGTGCGGGTGACGTGATCATCACCATGGGTGCCGGCGACGTCACCGTGCTGGGACCGGAGATCGTCACCGCGCTGCGGGCGCGCAGCGATCGGACCCCTCCCGGCCGCCCGGGCGCGTTGTGACCATGCCGCCCGACACCCCGGCCGTGCCACCGGATGAGCCGGAGCACGCCGCAGACGCCCCGGAAGCCGAAGTTGCGCAGGCACCCGAAGCCGACGAAGCCGGCGAACCGGACTCGGATGTTGTCCCGCAGAGCGAGGTCGGCGCAGCCGCCGCGGATGACGGGGAGGCGGAGGCCGCCGACGAGCCCGCCGAGGTGGAGGGACCGCGGCGCCGGGCCCGCCGAGAGCGCGCGGAGCGGCGCGCCGCGCAGGCGCGCGCCGAGGCGATCGAACAGGCTCGCCGCGAGGCCAAGCGGCGATTGCGCACCGGTTCTGCCGAACCGGCCAAGGGCGTTTCGCGCGGCACCATTCGGGGCCTGAAGATGGTGCTGGCCGTGTTTCTGGCAGCGGTGCTCGTCGTCGGGCTCGGGCTCATCTTGTACTTCACACCGCTCATGTCGGCGCGCGAGATCGAGGTCACCGGGATCGCGGCGGTGACCCGTGAGGAAGTGCTGGACGTCGCGCGGGTGCAGCTGGGCACGCCGCTGTTGCAGATCGACACCGGCAGCGTGGCCGACCGGGTCGCGACGATCCGACGGGTGGCCAGCACTCGGGTACAGCGCCAGTACCCCTCGGTGCTGGGGATCGCGATCGTCGAGCGGGTCCCGGTGGTCTACAAGGACTTTCCGGACGGCCCGCACCTGTTCGACCGGGACGGCGTCGACTTCGCGACCGGAGCGCCGCCGAGGATGCTGCCGTTCTTCGACGTGGAGAATCCCGGCCCGGCGGACCCGTCCACCCTGGCCGCCCTGCAGGTGATGACCTCGCTGGCGCCCGAGGTTGCCGGGCAGATCAGCCGGGTGGCCGCCCCGTCGGTGGCGTCGATCACCCTGACGCTGGCCGACGGCCGGGTGGTGGTGTGGGGCAACACCGACCGCACCGCGGAGAAGGCACAGAAGCTGGCGGCGTTGTTGACCCAGCCCGGCCACACCTATGACGTGTCGAGCCCGGACCTGCCCACCGTCCGATAGCGCCGCCGAACGACCCGTCGTTGGCCGGCGAGTGTGAACCCGGCTGCACGACACGCGGAAATCCCGTCGCCAGGTTCACACTCGGCGAGAGGGGCAGCGGGAAGACCTGGCCCTACAGGAAAATTCGCCGGGCGTGTCTCGGCGCGTCGGCGCCGTTGCCGGCCGCGGCGGCCCTACTGTGGCGGTTGCGCGGAACAACTTGACATAACTCTAAGCCTTTGGTTGAGGTTGAGGGTTTGGCAGGGTTTGTTGAAGACAGAATCGGGGAGTTCCGCGCCAAGCCCGGCCCCAGAGAGGACTCCAATCCCACCAGGGAGGAAGACGAACGATGACCCCACCGCACAACTATCTGGCCGTCATCAAAGTCGTGGGTATCGGTGGTGGCGGCGTCAATGCCGTCAACCGGATGATCGAGCAGGGGCTCAAGGGCGTCGAGTTCATCGCGATCAACACCGACGCACAGGCATTGTTGATGAGCGACGCCGACGTCAAACTCGACGTCGGCCGTGACTCCACCCGCGGCCTCGGTGCCGGCGCCGACCCCGAAGTGGGTCGCCGGGCCGCTGAAGACGCCAAGGACGAGATCGAGGAGCTGCTGCGCGGCGCCGACATGGTGTTCGTCACCGCCGGCGAGGGCGGCGGCACCGGCACCGGCGGTGCACCGGTGGTCGCGACCATCGCCCGCAAGCTGGGCGCGCTGACCGTCGGCGTGGTCACCCGGCCGTTCTCCTTCGAGGGCAAGCGGCGCAGCAACCAGGCCGAGAACGGCATCGGCGCGCTGCGGGAGAGCTGCGACACCCTGATCGTGATCCCCAACGACCGACTGCTGCAGATGGGCGACGCCCAGGTCTCGCTGATGGACGCGTTCCGCAGCGCCGACGAGGTGCTGCTCAACGGTGTCCAGGGCATCACCGACCTGATCACCACCCCCGGCCTGATCAACGTCGACTTCGCCGACGTCAAGGGCATCATGAGCGGCGCCGGCACCGCGCTGATGGGCATCGGCTCGGCCCGCGGCGACGGGCGGGCGCTCAAGGCCGCCGAGATCGCGATCAACTCGCCGCTGCTGGAAGCCTCGATGGAAGGCGCCCAGGGCGTGCTGATGTCGGTCGCCGGCGGCAGCGACCTGGGGTTGTTCGAGATCAACGAGGCGGCATCGCTGGTACAGGACGCCGCGCACCCCGAGGCCAACATCATCTTCGGCACCGTGATCGACGACTCCCTCGGTGACGAGGTGCGGGTGACGGTGATCGCGGCCGGCTTCGACTCGGCGGGCTCCGGCCGCAAGCCGGTGACCGGTACGTCCGGTGCGGCCCGGCACGCGATGGCGCCCGGACAGGCCGGCAAGGTCACCACATCGCTGTTCGACCCGGTGGATGCGGTCAGTGTGCCGGCTCCCACCAACGGTGCCACGGTCAGCGTCGGCGGACGCAATGGCGATGACGGCTGCGACGACGACGACGTCGACGTGCCACCCTTCATGCGGCACTAGATTTACCGCATGACTTTTCGCATCCGGCGGGTGACGACCACCCGGTCCGGCGGTATCTCGGCGGCCCCGTTCGACAGCTTCAACCTCGGCGACCACGTCGGTGACGACCCGGCGGCGGTGGCGGCCAACCGTGCGCGGCTGGCCAAGGCCACCGGCCTCGGCGCCGACCGGCTGGTGTGGATGAATCAGGTCCACGGTGACCACGTGGTGGTCGTCGACGGCCCACGTGACACCCCGATCGACGCCACCGATGCTCTGGTCACCACCGTGCCCCGGTTGGCGATGGTGGTGGTGACCGCCGACTGCGTCCCGGTGCTGATGGCCGACGCCCGTGCGGGGGTGGTCGCCGCCGTCCACGCCGGCCGGGTCGGCGCGCAGCACGGTGTGGTCGCTCGCGCACTGGAGGCGATGCTGGCGGCGGGGGCACGGGCGGGTGACGTTTCGGTTTTGCTGGGCCCGGCGGTCAGCGGGCTGCATTACGAGGTGCCCGCCGCGATGGCCGACGAGGTCGAGGCGGCGTTGCCGGGCAGTCGCACCGTCACGTCGGCGGGCACGCCCGGGCTGGACCTGCGGGCTGGAATCGCCCGTCAACTAAGGGGATTGGGCGTGGAGTCCATTGACGCCGACCCGCGTTGCACCGCGGCGGACCCGAAGCTGTTCAGTCACCGTCGCGACGGACTCACCGGCCGGCTGGCGTCCCTGATCTGGCTGGAATGAGTCCGCGGTAGAGGTCGCTGGAGGGGGTGGATGAAACCGGTGGGAGCTGTCCGCGTGTCGGTGCCGCGCCAACGCGCTCGCTGCCGTTACCGTCACCGTTATTAGTCACTTCAGTCACACCTTCATCACAGTCATCAGCCTAGAAGGGTCCAAGGATGAGCACACTCCACAAGGTCAAGGCCTACTTCGGGATGGCTCCTATGGAGGACTACGACGACGACTACTACGACGACGGCGATGACCGCGCCGGGTCGCGTGACTACGCGCCTCGGGCGGAGCGATTCGGCGAGGATGTTTTCGACCGTGTCGGCGGCCGCTCGGAGAGCCGCTACGACGACCGTTTCGAGGACCGCGACTACGACGACGCGCCGGCGGGCTACCGGGGCGGCGGCTACGAGGACGACCCCCGCTACCGGGCGCGTGAGTTCGACCGTCCCCGGGACTTCGAGCGTCGGTTCTCCTCGTTGCGTGGCTCGACCCGCGGCGCCCTGGCGATGGAGCCGCGCCGGATGGCGCAGATGTTCGACGAGAGCAGCCCGCTGTCCAAGATCACCACGCTGCGCCCCAAGGACTACAGCGAAGCGCGCACCATCGGCGAGCGGTTCCGCGACGGCACCCCGGTGATCATGGACCTGGTGTCGATGGACAACGCCGACGCCAAGCGGCTGGTCGACTTCGCGGCTGGTCTTGCCTTCGCCCTGCGTGGCTCCTTCGACAAGGTCGCGACCAAGGTGTTTCTGCTGTCGCCGGCCGACGTCGACGTGTCTCCGGAGGAGCGTCGCCGCATCGCCGAGACCGGCTTCTACGCGTATCGGTAGGCTGGAACGGCAGTCGAGCCGGTCAGCACTGCTGATGCGGGCACACCCTCGTCAGTAAGGTCGCATTCCGTTGGCGCTGTTCTTCACGATTCTCGGTATCGCGCTATTTGTCTTCTGGCTGTTGCTGATCGCCCGAATCGTCATCGAGTTCATCCGCTCGTTCAGCCGTGACTGGCACCCAACGGGTGCCACCGTGGTGATCTTGGAGCTGATCATGAGCATCACCGATCCACCGGTGAAGCTGCTGCGACGCCTCATCCCGCAGTTGACCATCGGCGCGGTGCGCATCGATCTCTCGATCATGGTGCTGCTGTTGATCGCGTTCGTCGGCATGGAACTGGCCCTGCAGCACGCCGCGTGACGGCCGCGGCCCGGAGAACTCAGACCCGGGTCAGTCGCAACCGCCACGCCTCGGGGCCACGCTCCTCGTAGCCGACCGCCAGCCGGCCACCGCTGCGCTCGGCGAGCTGGCGCAGCAGCGGCAGCGGGTCGTGCGGGGCCACCAGCAGCATCGAACCGCCCACCGGGACCGCGTCGAAGGCGCCGAACACCGTCGCGTGCCGGATGGCGTGCGGAATCTCCCGCACATCGAGCTCGGGCATCTCGTCGTCTTCCTCGCCGCAGCCGCACCCGGTGTGGCCCTCGTGTCCGTGGGCCGCAGGGCCGGGATTGGCGGGTTGGGCGGGCCCGGACGCGACGTCGTCCAGGCCGGGAAGTTCGGCGGCCAGTGCGGCCAGCGAGACACCGCTGGCCTGCGCCAGCGCGGGCAGCAACAGGTCGGCGACCTTACCCAGCAGCGCCTCCAGCAGGACCCGCAGCGCCTCCGCGTGCGCGACCAACTGCACCCGGTCGGTGCCGTGGGCGATTCGAACCGCCACCTGCTCGATCAGTTGGATGTCACCGAGCAGGCCTTCCACCAGTAGCCGCGAACGCTCGACGCCGGCGAGGGCGGGGAAGATCAGCCCCACCGCGGCCTGCAACTGCGGCCGCACCACCTGGTCGATGGATGCCTGCACCGCGCGGTGCGCCTCGCCGAAAGCCGGGTCTGTCGAGCCGACCGCTGCGAAGAGCGCTGCGCCCAGGGCGGCCTGGCGGCCGAGGAGTTCGGCGTAGCGAGATCGGATCTCGTCGACGGCTGCCGAGTCCGCCGCACTGGTCGCCATGACCACGTCATTGCTTGTCATTCCCGAGTGTCCCTCCGGTCGGTCCCGCGCGGTGCTGACCTCGCCATGAATAATTACGGGTCGCGATTGTGAATAATACGGCGCGGGTGGCCGGACCGGTACCCCCCGGGGGCCGGGCGGGGCCGCCGGACCGGCTGGCGACACGTTTGGACACCCAGCGAAATAGATCACATTTCGCTGGCTGGACGCCTAAGCGCTTTGCTGCCCGCAACCGGAAGGGCGGCACCGCCGACGACTGCCGGTGGTAGCCCGAACCCCAGTTCCCGGGGGTTTTGGTCTAGCCGCGGCGGGCTGCTGCGCCGCTCACCGGCGCGGATCGCCGATCGCCGTCAGGGCTTGCGTTTGCCAAAGCGTGACTTTTGTGGCAGCAATTTGAAATTCGCTCTTAATATCATTCACATTGCCGAGCACAGCGGCGGATGTGACAGGATGGACGGCAGTTACACACGGCGAGCGTTTTCCCGGTCGACTACCGTGCCCGATCGGCGCTACTACTACCTGACTCAAGGGGGCAGACGATGCCACTAACACCTGCCGACG
Source organism: Mycobacterium sp. SMC-15 (assembly GCF_045310925.1). Taxonomy (NCBI): domain Bacteria; kingdom Bacillati; phylum Actinomycetota; class Actinomycetes; order Mycobacteriales; family Mycobacteriaceae; genus Mycobacterium; species Mycobacterium sp. SMC-15. The sequence continues at coordinate 246,802 of NZ_JBJIAJ010000007.1, forward strand.
TACATAACGTCGCGTTCAGCAAACCGCCTATTGGGAAGCGCGGCTACAACGAGGACGAGGTCGACGCCTTCCTGGACTTGGTGGAGACCGAGCTGACTCGCCTCATCGAGGAGAACGCCGACCTGCGTCAGCGGGTCAGCGAGCTCGACCAGGACTTGGCCGCGGCTCGTGCCGGTGGCGGCGCCCAGTCGATCCCCTCGATCCCGGTCTATGAGCCCGCCCCCGAGCCGGTGGCACCGCCGCAGCCGGTGGTCGCCGCACCGGCGGTCCAGGAAGCACCTTCCGAGGAGCAGCACCTCAAGGCGGCCCGCGTGCTGAGCCTGGCCCAGGACACCGCCGACCGGTTGACCGGCACCGCCCGGGCCGAGTCGGAGAAGCTGATGGCCGACGCCCGCGCCAACGCCGACCAGATCCTCACCGAGGCACGGCAGACCGCGGAGACGACGGTCGCCGAAGCCCGTCAGCGCGCCGACGCGATGCTGACAGACGCCCAGACTCGCTCGGAGACCCAGCTGCGCCAGGCTCAGGAGAAGGCCGACGCCCTGCAGGCCGACGCCGAACGCAAGCACTCCGAGATCATGGGCACCATCAACCAGCAGCGCACCGTGCTGGAAGGCCGTCTCGAACAACTGCGCACCTTCGAGCGTGAGTACCGCACCCGGCTCAAGACCTACCTGGAATCGCAGCTCGAGGAGCTGGGCCAGCGCGGCTCGGCGGCGCCGGTCGACAGCAGCGCCACCGGCGACGGCGGCGGGTTCAACCATTTCAACCGCGGCACCAACTGACCGTCGGAGTCGAATAGTTCGTCCGTCGGACTGGAGGTGATTCGATGCTGGTGATCGCATTGGTATTGGCGGTAATCGGCCTTGCCGCATTGGTATTCGCCGTCGTCACCAGCAATGCGCTGGTGGCTTGGGTCTGTATCGGTGCGAGCGTGCTGGGCGTGCTGCTGCTGATCGTGGACGCGTTGCGGGAGCGGCGCGCGAACGCCCCTGCGGTCGAGGCCCCGGTGGCTGCCGGGGACGCTGTCGATGAGGACGAGTTTCCCGCCGACGATGACGACAATGTCGACATCGAGAGCTCCGACGCCGCTGCGGTGGCGGACTTCGACGCTGAGGCCGCCGAGGCGGCTGCTGAGACCGCCGACGATATCGCCGCGCACCCGGCCGATTAGCCCGCTGCTCGCCTGGTAGTCGGTGCGGCCAGCAGGTCTCGCACTTCGTCGTCGTCGGTCTGGTCGAAGTCGCGATAGGCCTGCCCTACTGCATCGAAGGCGTCGGGGGTCGTGACGCAGACGACGTCGTCGGCCTCTTGGGCGATCTTTCGGCACGCCGAGCGCGGCGCCACCGGCACCGCGACGATGATCGAGGCCGGTTCGGCCGCCTGGACCGCCCGCACCGCCGCCAACACACTGGCTCCGGTCGCGATTCCGTCGTCGACCAAGATCACCACCCGGCCGCGCAGATCGGCCGCTGGCCGGTCGCCGCGGTAGACACGTTCGCGGCGGCGCAATTCGGTGGTCTCGCGCTCGATCACCGACGCCACCACGTCGGTGCTGATACCCAGGCTGCGGACCACCTCGTCATTCATCACCACCTGGCCGCCGGCCAACGCGCCCATCGCCAACTCCGGCTGCTGCGGCACACCGAGCTTGCGGACCAGGAACACGTCCAGCGGCGCCCGCAGCGCGGCGGCGACCTCCCAGGCGACCGGCACTCCGCCGCGGGCCAATCCCAGCACCACCAGGCCCTGGGTGCTCGATACGCCGGGCAGGTAGGCCGTTACGAGACCGGCCAGGGCCCGGCCGGCGTCACGGCGGTTGTCAAAGGTGCGTGGCGCCGGCTGGCGAAGGTACGCGCCTGGACGAGTCATCTCCCCATCGAGCGTACGACTGTTGGGGCTTTGGTGATTCAGCTCGGCCATGCCGCAGCCGGCCAAAGCGGAGCCTGACCCTGCTGACCGGCGTGCCTTGCCGTCGGCCAGCAGGAGCGTTGCCCGCCTTTGAGCGACACTTTCGGTCAATCCCGGCCCACTGCAGTAGCTATCGCTCAAAGCCGGGCGAAACCCCACATGGTCGGAGCGGGCCATAACCGATGACCCGACTTCATCACAAGAAAAAGTGTCCGAGGGGGTGTGTGAGTTCATGACATAGGTGACAGGTGAGTCGGGACATGGGTGACACCTGCGGTGATGGTCGATGAGTCGGGTCATAGGTGACAGTCATGGGTCATGTCCAAAGCGCGTGTGGCCGTCCTGGAAGTCCTCAGCGGAAATCTGTCGGTGACTGCTGCAGCCCGCACCTACGGGCTATCCCGCCAACACCTCTACCGCTTATTAGCCCGCTACCGTGCCGGCGGCCTCGATGCGCTTGAACCCCGCTCCCGACGCCCCGCCAGCAACCCCCGCAGGATCTCCGATGACGTCATCGCCGCCATCGTTTTACTCCGCGAAAAACTCACCGCCGAAGGCCTGGACGCCGGACCCATCACCCTGCAAAACCACCTGGCCCGCCAAGGCCTGCCAGTGCCATCGACCTCCACCATCCGGCGCATCCTGCACCACCACGGCCTGATCACCCCCCAACCACGCAAACGCCCCCGCAGCTCCTACCACCGCTTCGCCGCCGAACAACCGAACGAATGCTGGCAATCGGACTTCACCCACTGGCCCCTGGCTGATGGCACCGACACCGAGATCCTCAACTGGCTCGACGACCACTCCCGCTACCTACTGGCGTGCACCGCCCACCGCCGCGTCAGCGGCCCCGACGTCGTCGCCAGCTTCACCGCCACCAGCCTCGAATTCGGGTTGCCCGCAGCCACACTCACCGACAACGGTTCGGTCTACACCTCCCGATTCACCGGCGGCCACAACGACTTCGAACGACTCCTAGCTGCCCTGGGCATCACCCAGAAAAACGGCCACCCCGGCCACCCCCAAACCCAAGGAAAAATCGAACGCTTCCACCAAACCCTCAAACGCTGGCTCGCCGCACGACCCCGCCCAGCCACCCTGGCCGAACTGCAAAGCCTGCTCGATACCTTCCGCACCGTCTACAACACCGAGCGTGGCCACCGCGCCCACCCGCACCACCTCACCCCCGAACAGGCCTACCTCGCCCGCCCCAAAGCCACCCCCGCCAACCAACCCAACACTGCCATCCGGCTACGCACCGACGTCGTCGACCACTTCGGCAAACTCACCCTGCGCCACGGCAGCCGCCTACACCACCTCGGTATCGGCCGCGCCCACGCCAGCACCCCCGTGCTGATCCTGGTTACCGCCACCACCGTCACCGTCATCAGCAAAACCGGCCACCACGTCATCGCCAGCCACCACATCGACCCCGACCACAACTACTGGCCCAACAAACAGAAAAACCCCGGCAAAAGCCGGGGCAATCTGTAACCGATGACGCGACTCATGTGTAACCCATGACCCGACTCATCACATGGTGTCCGAGGGGGGACTTGAACCCCCACGCCCGTTAATAGGGCACTAGCACCTCAAGCTAGCGCGTCTGCCATTCCGCCACTCGGACCAACCCGGCGCGGCCGGGCAGCTAAGGCTAACGGATGCCGATCGCTGGACCCAAACCCAGCCCTCGCAACGCGATCCGGAGGGGCGTGAAGTGGTAGTAAAGGTAGCTGTGACCGATTTCCCCGATCCTGCCGGAGACGCAGTGGGCGAGGTGGTCGAACTCGTCAGCACTCTCATCCGCTTCGACACCTCCAACACCGGCGAGCCGGCCACCACCAAAGGTGAGGCCGACTGCGCGCGCTGGGTGGCCACCCAGCTCGAGGAAGTGGGCTATGAGACCGAATACCTCGAATCGGGTGCGCCGGGGCGGGGAAACGTGTTCGCCCGCCTCAAGGGCAGTGATCCATCCCGCGGGGCGCTGCTGATCCACGGGCACCTCGACGTGGTGCCGGCCGAGGCCAGCGAGTGGAGCGTGCACCCGTTCTCCGGCGCGATCGAAGACGGCTATGTCTGGGGTCGCGGCGCGGTCGACATGAAGGACATGGTCGGCATGATGATCGCGGTGGCCAGGCACCTGGCCCGGCACAAGATCACCCCGCCGCGGGACCTGGTGTTCGCCTTCGTCGCCGACGAGGAGGCCGGCGGCAAGTACGGCGCGCACTGGCTCGTCGAACACCGCCCCGACCTGTTCGCCGGAGTCACCGAGGCGATCGGGGAGGTCGGCGGTTTCTCACTGACGGTGCCGCGGCGCGACGGCGGGGAGCGCCGGCTGTACCTGATCGAGACCGCGGAGAAGGGCCTGTCCTGGATGCGGCTGCGGGCCCACGGCCGGGCCGGGCACGGGTCGATGATCAACGACGACAACGCCGTCACCACCCTGGCCGAGGCGGTGGCCCGGCTGGGTCGCCACCGATTCCCGCTGGTGCTCTCCGATGCCGTGGTGGAGTTTCTGGCCGCGGTCAGCGAGGAGACCGGGCACACCATCGACGTCGACTCCCCGGACCTGGAGGGGATGATCGAGAAATTGGGGCCGATCGCCCGCATCGTCAACGCCACCCTGCGCGACACCGCGACGCCGACCATGCTGGCGGCCGGCTACAAGGCCAACGTGATCCCGGCGACGGCCGAGGCGGTAGTGGACTGCCGGGTGCTGCCCGGGCGACAGGCGGCGTTCGAGGCCGAGGTCGACGCGCTGATCGGCCCCGACGTGACCCGGGAATGGGTCGCCCTCCAGCCGCCCGTCGAGACCACCTTCGAAGGCGACCTGGTCGAGGCGATGAATGCGGCGCTGCTGGCCTGTGACCCCGACGCCCGAACGGTGCCCTACATGCTGTCCGGCGGAACGGATGCAAAAGCGTTCGCCAAGTTGGGTATTCGATGCTTCGGGTTCGCTCCGCTGCGGCTGCCGCCCGACCTCGACTTCTCCGCGCTGTTCCACGGAGTCGACGAACGCGTTCCGGTTGACGCGCTGGAGTTTGGTACCCGCGTACTGCACCACTTCCTGACACACTGCTGACCAAACGACGAAGTTGATCCACTACGAGAGGACAGTCATGACCACAGCCCCCGACCCGTACGCCGCGCTGCCCAAGCTGCCGACTTTCACGCTCACCTCCACGTCGCTGACCGATGGCCAGCCGCTGGGCAAAGCCCAGGTCAGCGGAATCATGGGTGCCGGTGGTGAAGACGCCAGCCCGCAGCTGAGCTGGTCGGGCTTTCCCGAAGAGACCCGCAGCTTCGCGGTCACCGTCTACGACCCGGACGCCCCCACCGCGTCGGGCTTCTGGCACTGGGCGGTGGCCAACCTGCCGGCCACCTGCACCGAGCTGCCCGAGGGCGTAGGGGACGGCAGCCTGCTGCCCGGGGATGCGCTGACCCTGGTCAACGACGCCGGGATGCGGCGCTACGTGGGTGCCGCGCCGCCGGCCGGTCACGGGGCGCACCGCTACTACGTGGCGGTGCACGCCGTCGACGTCGAGACGCTGGAGCTGGCCGAGGACGCCAGCCCGGCCTACCTGGGCTTCAACCTATTCATGCACGCGATCGCCCGCGCGGTGATCGTCGGTACCTACGAGCAGAAGTAGGGCAGAAGTAGGCCCACCGACCGCGGGCACTTCCTCCCGCGAGCGTGCGTGTTTGTACGGCCGCGACCGGTGTGTCGCGTACAAACACGCACGCTCGCGCGGTAGGGGCGCGGGAGGTAGGGGCGCAGGAGGGGCGCGGGCGCGCTAGCGGGTGGCGGACCCGACCGCCTCGGCCAGTGACGTGAACCCGCCGTCACGCAGCCGCTGCGCCAGACCATCATGGATGCTGCGGGCCCACAGGCCGCCGCCGTAGATGAAGCCGGTGTAGCCCTGCAGCAGCGAGGCGCCGGCGGTGATGCGCTCCCAGGCGTCGTCGGCCGTCTCGATCCCGCCCACGCTGATCAGGACCAGGCGGTCGCCGACCCGGGCGTACAACCGCCGCAGCACCTCCAGCGCTCGGCGGGCCACCGGTGGGCCCGAGATCCCGCCGGGCCCCAACTCGGCCACCCCCGGGGTCGCCAGGCCCTCGCGTGACACCGTGGTGTTGGTCGCCACGATGCCGGCCAGGCCCAACTCCACGCACAGGTCGGCGATGGCATCCAGGTCGGTGTCGGCCAGATCCGGTGCGATCTTCACCAGCACCGGCTTGGTGGTCTCGGCGCGCACCGCGGCCAGGATGGGCCGCAGCGACTCGACGGCCTGCAGGTCGCGCAGCCCCGGCGTGTTCGGCGAGCTGACGTTGACCACCAGGTAGTCGGCCAGCGGGGCCAGCAGCCGGGCGCTGGTGCGGTAGTCCTGCACCGCGCCCTCGGGCGGGGTGACCTTGGTCTTGCCGATGTTCACCCCGATCGGCACGTCGGCCCGGTGCCGCGTCAGTCGCGCCGCCAGGGCGGCGGCCCCGTGATTGTTGAAGCCCATCCGGTTCAGCAGCGCGCGGTCGTCGGGCAGCCGGAACAGCCGGGGCGCGGGGTTACCCGGTTGCGCCGCCGCTGTCACGGTGCCCACCTCGGCATAGCCGAAACCCAATGCGCCCCAAGCCTTGAGCCCGGAACCGTTCTTGTCGAACCCGGCGGCCAGCCCGAGCGGCCCGGGGAACTGCACCCCGAACACGGTGCTGGCCAGCAGCGGGTCGTGCGGGGCGAGCCGGCGCCGCAGAGACCGGCGTGCCGGCGCCGTCGCGGCGGCGCCGCGCAATCCCGCGAACACAATGGTGTGGATGCGCTCGGCCGGCACCATGAAGAAGGCCCGGCGCACGGCGCCGTAGAGACCCATCGGTCTACAGTCCCGGCTGGTCGACGCAGCGGCTCTCGCTGATCGAATTCACGGCAGACTTCTTGCGGCGCAGCAACACTCGCCTGCTCCCGTCGGTGTACAACCGCACTCGGGTCAGCTCCCAACCTCGGTATTCGGCTTCGATGGACAACCGGGTGGACGCCCCGATCCGGGTGACCTCCGGGGGCAGTCGCAGCGGAATCCATTCGTAGTCATCGGACAGGTCGCTATCCCAGCCGGCCGGCATTCGTCGTGGACTCAGCGTGGTCACCGCGGCCTCGCGGCGTGCTCGATCACCTGGACCCCAGCGCCGGAGCCCGACACCACGTACAGGGTGTCTGACTTCTCGTCCAAGGCCAGGGTGTTGGGTTGCTGCACGGTCGGATAGCGAACCTTCTCCACGGGAATTCCGGTGGTCAAATCGTAGCCGACCACAGTGTTCGTCCCGGTCTGCGACACCCAGGCAAACCCGCCCGCCCCGGCCAGCCCGTAGGGGGCGTCCGGCACCGGGTAGTCCTGGTGCAGCATCAGCGGGTCCACGCCGTACACCAACAGTCGGCCGCTGCGGGGGTCGGCCGCCAGCACCGGCCCCTGTGCGGCGGCGGCCAGGGTGGTGGCGCCCTGGCCCGCCCGCAGCGCGTACTGGGGTTTGCCGTCGGTGCCGATGGTGGTCACCGAGGTCTGCCCGCGGTCCAGCACCACCGCCACATCGCCCTGGGTCACGATCTGGTCGACCCGGGCGAAGATCTTGGCCCGCTCGGCGATCCGCGTGCCGTCGGCGGTCAGCGTGTAGACCGCGCCGTCGGCGCTGCCCAACACCATGATTCCGTCGGCGCGCCGGCCGATAGCGGTGAAATCGACACCGGCGGCATCGTCGACGCCGACGCGTTTGATGCCGCGGGTGGCCAGGTCGACGGTGTAATAGCCGCCGCTGCCGGACAGGTAGGCCACGCCCTGGCCGTCGCCGGCCAGCGCGCTCGCCGGCCCCGGCAACGCCACCGCCGCGGGTGGGCGACTGGAGTCGCCGACCAGTCCGAGCGTCGCGGCGGCCTGCGCGTCCGGCCCGGGGGACAGCACCGCCAGCAGTCCGGTGGTCGCGTCGAAGACCGCACCGGTGGCCCGGCCGGCCAGCGGCCGTACCGTGCCGGCAGGCCGCACCGCGGCGACCGGGGAAACGGCGGGCTCGGCCGGCGCGATCGTGGGCGGCGGCGCGGTCATGGGATTGGATGAGCACGCTGTGAGCAGCAGCAGCGGCAGCAACAGGCCTTGCAGGGACCGGCGGGGCCGGCGGGTGGGGCGCTTGGGCACAGGGCAGCTCTTCCAGCTCGTCAGGGTGGCGGATGGGTGCGAACACCGATTCTAAGGAAGGCGGTGAGGTGAAGCCCGCATGTCCGTCCGAACAATAAGTTCGCTTAGGTGTAACCTCTCGGCCATGACTGTGGTCGATGACTGGCAGCTGGCGTGTTCGGAGTTCCGCATCGAGGAGATCTGGACCGGCGCCTTCGCCAGTGGTTTCGGCGAGGTCGGTGACGGCCGCAGCTTCTCCTTCCACACCGAGCAGCAGAAGCTCGTGGTCGACATCTATCGGCCCCGGCTGGCCGGCCCGGTCCCGCATGACGAGGACGTGGTCGCCACCGCGAGCCGGCACCTGTTCGAGATCGATGTCGCCGACGAGCGCAGCCTGACCGCCGCGGTGCGCGACGTGGTATCCGGTCTGACCCGCTGACCCCAGCCCGGTACGGTCATCGTCGTGTCGGTAGTCGAGACGGTGATGTCCTGGCCGCAAGTAGTCGTCCTGGCGATTGTCCAGGGCCTCACCGAGTTTCTGCCGGTTTCCTCCTCGGGACACCTGGCTTTGGTCTCCCGGTTGTTCTTCGCCGGTGATGCGGGCGCTTCCTTCACCGCGGTGACCCAGCTCGGCACCGAGGTCGCCGTGCTGGTCTACTTCGCCAAGGACATCGCGCGCATCGCCACAGCCTGGTTGTCCGGGGTGGCGTCGGCGTTGGCCAAGACACCGTTGCCCGCCGAACGCGAGACCGACTACCGGATGGGCTGGTACGTCATCATCGGCACCATTCCCATCTGTGTGCTGGGCCTGCTGTTCAAAGACCTGATCCGGTCCGGGGTCCGCAACCTGTGGGTGGTGGCCACCGCGTTGGTGGTGTTCTCGTTGGTGATCGCCGCAGCCGAGTACTTCGGCCGCCAGGCCCGCCACGCCAAGGAACTGACCTGGCGCGACGCCGTGCTGGTGGGTTCGGCGCAGACCCTTGCACTGGTGCCGGGGGTGTCCCGGTCCGGTGCCACCATCAGTGCCGGGCTGTTCGCCGGCCTGGACCGGGAATTGGCTGCCCGATTCGGGTTCCTGCTGGCGATTCCGGCGGTGTTCGCCTCCGGGCTGTTCTCGCTGCCGGATGCGTTTCACCCCGAAGGTGCGGGGATGAGCGCCACCGGTCTGCAACTGCTGGTCGCCACCCTGATCGCGTTCGCAGTGGGCTGGGCGGCCATCTCGTGGTTCCTGAAGTTCCTGGTGTCGCACAGCATGTACTGGTTTGTCGGGTACCGGGTGATCGCCGGGACGACGATCCTGGTCCTGCTGGCCACCGGGGTGTTGGCGGCCTCGCCATGACCGTCATCCTGCTGCGCCACGGCCGGTCCACCTCGAACACCTCCGGGGTGCTGGCCGGGCGCACCGAAGGCGTCGAACTCGACGAGTTGGGGCGCGAGCAGGCCGCCCAGCTCGTCGGCCGGCTCGACGGCCTGCCGATCAAGGCGGTGGTGCGCTCACCGCTGCTGCGCTGCCGACGCACCGTCGAACCGCTGGCCGCAGCGCTGGGGCTGGAGCCGCTCGTCGACGACCGGCTCGCCGAGGTCGACTACGGGGCCTGGACCGGCCGCAAGATCAGTGAGCTGACCGCCGAGCCGCTGTGGCGGGTGGTGCAGGCGCAGCCCAGCGCGGCGATCTTCCCCGACGGCGAAGGGCTGGCGCAGGTGCAGGCCCGGGCGGTCAGTGCGGTCCGTGATCACGACCGGCAGCTGGCCGCCCAGCACGGCGCCGACGTGCTGTGGGTGGCGTGCACCCACGGCGATGTCATCAAGGCGGTCATCGCCGACGCGCTCGGCGTGCACCTGGACGGCTTTCAGCGGATCACCGCCGACCCGGCATCGGCGAGCGTGATCCGCTACACGCCGTTGCGCCCGTTCGTAATCCACCTCAATCACACCGGAGCGTCGTTGGCCGCAGCGGTGAAGAGTTCGCCGGCCGGCCCCGTCGGTGAAAGCGACGCGGTAGTCGGCGGTTCCACCACCTAGGTCCACCTCGCCGAAGACAGATGCCGTCGGCCGCCTCAACTGCCGGTATTTTGGAGATGCCATGTCCCGAGCAATTCATGTCTTCCGCACTCCCGACCGTTTCGTGGCCGGGACCGTCGGCCAGCCCGGAAACCGCACCTTCTATCTGCAGGCGGTCCACGACGAACGGATCGTCTCGGTGGTGCTGGAAAAGCAGCAGGTCGCGGTGCTCTCCGAACGTATCGGTGCGCTGCTGCTGGAGGTCAACCGTCGATTCGGCACGCCGGTGCCGCCCGAACCCACCGAGATCGACGACCTGGACCCGCTGGTCACGCCGGTGGACGCCGAGTTCCGGGTCGGCACCATGGGGCTGGGCTGGGATTCCGAGGCGCAGACGGTAGTGGTGGAGCTGCTTGCGGTCAGTGACGCCGAGTTCGACGCGTCGGTGGTGCTCGACGACACCGACGAGGGGCCGGACGCGGTGCGGGTGTTCCTCACCCCGGAGTCCGCGCGCCAGTTCGCCACCCGCTCCAACCGGGTCATCTCGGCGGGCCGCCCGCCCTGTCCGCTGTGCGACGAGCCGCTGGACCCCGCCGGTCACATGTGCGTGCGCACCAACGGCTATCGGCGGGGCGCTTTCGGGCCCGACGACGAGCCCGATGACGCAGATATCTGACGACCGGGAGACGTTGCGCTCCGGGGAACTGGAGATCCTGGGCCGCATCCGCTCGGCGAGCAACGCCACCTTCCTGTGCCAGGCGACGCTGGGGGAGCACCGCGTCCACTGCGTGTACAAGCCGGTCGCCGGCGAACAGCCGCTCTGGGATTTCCCCGACGGCACCCTGGCCGGCCGCGAACTCGGCGCGCACCTGATATCGGTTGAACTGGGCTGGGATCTGGTTCCTTACACCATCATTCGGGACGGCCCGGCGGGTCCGGGCATGGTGCAGCGGTGGGTGGATCAGCCCGAAGACGACGACGAAGATGACGTATCGTCGCCGCCCGGCCTGGTCGACGTGGTTCCGGGCGACCACGTTCCGGCGGGCTACCTGCCGGTGTTGCAGGCCTATGGCCACGACGGCGACCCGGTCACCCTGGTGCACGCCGACGACATTCGGTTGCGCCGCCTCGCCGTCTTCGACGTGGTGATCAACAACGCCGACCGCAAAGGCGGGCACATTCTGCACGGCACCGACGGCCGCGTCTACGGCGTCGACCACGGCGTGAGCCTGCACACCCAGGACAAGTTGCGCACGGTGCTGTGGGGGTGGTCGGGCAAGTCGGTGGCCACGCTGGACGACGAGGCGTTGCCGGCCCTGGCGCGGCTGTTGGTGGCGCTGGAGGGTCCGCTGGCGGCGTGCCTGCAACCACACCTGACCGCCGACGAGATCGCCGCCCTGCGCGGCCGCGTCGCCGACCTGCTCGATCACCCGGTGATGCCCGGTCCGAACCGTCATCGCCCGATCCCGTGGCCGGCGTTCTGAACACGGCGTGGCCGCCCGCTAGCCGCAGTCGCGAATCCGGCACCAGCGGGCGTCGGGGATACTGCCAGACGTGACGCTGACCGACGCGGCGCTGGCCGCCGAACTGGCAGTCGAGGCCGGAAAGCTTTTGCTGGCGGTGCGTGACGAGGTGGGCTTTGCCCAGCCGTGGCACCTTGGCGACACCGGCGACGGTCGGGCCAACCAGCTGATCATCCGCAGGCTGCGTGACGCGCGCCCCGGGGACGCGGTGCTCAGCGAGGAATCGCCGGACAACTTGGTCCGGCTGCGGTCGGACCGGGTCTGGATCGTCGACCCGCTCGACGGCACCCGCGAATTCACCCAACCTGGACGCGACGACTGGGCGGTGCACATCGCGCTGTGGCAGCGTGGCGGCCCCGACGGCTTTGGCGCGATCACCGACGCCGCGGTGTCGCTGCCGGCCTACGACAACAGAAGCAACGTCGTCTTCCGCACCGACACGGTCGCCCGGCCCGCCACCCCGACCGGTCCGCCGAACCCCATTCGGGTCGCGGTCAGCGCCTCCCGGATGCCCGCGGTGGTACGACTCATCCGCGAGGTGCTGCCGGTGGAGCCGGTGTTGATGGGTTCGGCGGGTGCCAAGGCGATGGCCGTGGTGCGCGGCGAGGTGGACGCCTACTTGCACGCCGGCGGGCAGTGGGAGTGGGATTCGGCCGCGCCGGCCGGTGTGGTGCTGGCGGCGGGGCTGCACGCCTCGCGGATCGACGGGTCGCCGTTGCGCTACAACCGCCCCGACCCCTACCTGCCCGACCTGCTGATGTGCCGGCCCGACGTGGCGCCGATTCTGTTGGACGCGATGCGGCGGACGGTCCTCTAGTAGAGGGGCCTTACAGTCGTGGGCATGCAATCGTGGTCCGCGCCGGCCGTTCCAGTCCTGCCCGGGCGCGGCCCGGCGCTGCGCCTCTATGACACCGCCGACCGGCAGGTGCGCCCGGTGTCGCCGGGCCCGACGGCCACCATGTACGTCTGCGGCATCACGCCCTATGACGCCACGCATCTGGGCCACGCCGCCACCTATCTGGTGTTCGACCTGATTCACCGGCTCTGGCTCGACGCCGGCCATCAGGTGGACTACGTGCAGAACGTCACCGACGTCGACGATCCGCTGCTCGAGCGCGCCGAGCGCGACGGGGTGCCGTGGCAGGAGCTGGCGGCCAGTCAGGTCGAGTTGTTCGGCGCCGACATGACCGCGTTGCGGGTGCTGCCGCCCCGCGACTACGTGGCGGCCACCGAGGCCATCGACGAGGTCGTGGAAGTGGTCGAGAAGATGCTGGCCGCCGGATCGGCCTACATCGTCGACGGTGACTATCCCGACATCTACTTCCGCGCCGACGCCACCGAGCAGTTCGGCTACGAATCCGGATTCGACCGCGCCACCATGCTGGAGCTGTTCGCCGAGCGCGGCGGCGATCCGGAGCGGGCCGGCAAGTCCGATCCGCTCGACGCCTTGCTGTGGCGCGCGGCCCGCCCGGGTGAGCCCAGCTGGCCTTCGCCGTTCGGGGCCGGCCGGCCGGGTTGGCATGTCGAGTGCGCCGCGATCGCGTTGAGCCGTCTCGGCTCCGGGCTCGACATCCAGGGCGGCGGCTCCGATCTGGTCTTCCCGCACCACGAGTTCTCCGCCGCGCACGCCGAATCCCTCACGGGGGAACGCCGTTTCGCCCGGCACTACGTGCACGCCGGGATGATCGGCTGGGACGGGCACAAGATGTCCAAGAGTCGCGGCAACCTGGTGCTGGTCTCCAAGCTGCGCGCCCAGGGGACCGAGCCGGCCGCGATCCGGCTGGGCCTGCTGGCCGGGCACTACCGCAGCGACCGGTTCTGGGACGACGCGACCCTCGCCGCGGCCGAGGCGAGGCTGGAGCGCTGGCGGGCCGCGACGACGCTTCCGGCGGGACCGGACGCCGACGACGCCATCGCCCGGGTGCGTCGCTACCTGGCCGATGACCTGGATACCGTCAAGGCGCTGGCCGCGTTGGACGGCTGGACGACCGACGCATTGGAGTACGGCGGCCACGACGCCGACGCACCGCGGCTGGTGGCCACGGCGGTCGATGCCCTGCTGGGAGTGGCGCTGTAGGCCACCCACGGCGGGGGTAGGTTGAGCAGATGTCTTCGATTCACTCCCAAGTCATTTTCATCACCGGTGGCGCGCACGGTATCGGCGAGCAGCTGGCCCGCCGGCTGCACTCCCAGGGCGCGTCGGTGGTGGTGACGGACCTGGATGAGGCCGCCCTGAACAAGCTGGCCGATGATCTCGGTGACCGGGTGCTGACCGCCGTCGCCGACGTGCGTGATCTGGCCGCGATGCAATCGGTGACCGCGCAGGCCGTGCAGCGTTTCGGCGGCATCGACACCGTCGTCGCCAACGCCGGCATCGCCAGCTACGGCTCGGTGCTGAACGTGGACCCCGAGACGTTCAAGCGGGTCATCGACGTCGACGTGATCGGGGTGTTCAACACCGTGCGGGCAGCCCTGCCGTCGGTCATCGAGCGTCGCGGCTATGTGCTGGTGGTGTCCTCGCTGGCGGCGTTCAGTCCGCTGGCCGGGATGGCGTCCTACGACGTGGCCAAGGCCGGGGTCGAGCACTTCGCCAGTGCGCTGCGCCAGGAGGTCGCCTACCAGGGCGTTGAGGTCGGATCGGCGCACATGGCCTGGATCGACACCCCGTTGGTTCGCGACACCAAGGCCGATCTGGGGGCCTTCGGCGAGATGCTGGGCAAACTGCCGTGGCCGCTGAACAAGACCACCTCGGTCGACAAGTGTGTCGACGCCTTCGTCGCGGGCATCGAGGGCCGTCGCCGCCGCGTCTACTGCCCCGGCTGGGTGGGGGTGTTCCGCTGGCTCAAGCCGGTGCTGACACTGCGGCCGGTGGAAGGCCCGTTCATCAAGGGAGCCGCCACCATCGTCCCGAAGATGGACGCCGAAGTCGCCGCACTGGGCCGCTCCACCAGTGCATACAACGAGGCCCGGGAAAAAGAGAAGTAGCCCGGCGGTTCAGCGAGGCTCGACGGAGGAGAGCCGAAGCTGGGACCGCCGCGTGAGCACGGCGGCTCAGCGCCGCCGGCGTCGCAGGTAGCGCTCGAACTCGGCTGCCAGCGCATCGCCGTCGATCTTGTTCAGCGCCTCGGTCATGTCGACCTCGGCGTCGCCGCGTTCCTCCAAAGAGGCCACGTAGTCGGCGATCTCGTCGTCCTCGCTGGCCATCTCGCTGACCGCCAGCTCCCACTCCTCGGCTTGGGCCGGCAGGTCGCCCAGCGGAACCTCGATGTCCAGGGCGTCCTCGACGCGCTGCAGCAGGGCGACCGTGGCCTTGGGGTTGGGCGGCTGCGAGACGTAGTGCGGCACCGCCGCCCAGAAGGTGACCGCCGGAATCCCGGCCGCCACGCAGGCGTCCTGGAACACCCCGGTGATGCCGGTCGGGCCCTCGTAGCGGGTCTCGGTCAGCCCGAAGCGGGTCGCCGACTCCGCCGAATACGCCGCCCCGGACACCGGCACCGGGCGGGTGTGGGGGGTGTCCGCCAACAGCGCGCCCAGGATCACCACGGTGTCGACGTCGAGTTGTTCGATGACCGCCAGCAACTCGGCGCAGAACGATCGCCAGCGCATGTTCGGCTCGACCCCGTGCATCAGCACGATGTCGCGGTCGCTGCCCGGCGGCCGGCAGTGCGAAATGCGCATCGACGGCCAGACCAGCTCACGGGTGACGCCGTCGAGCTGGCGGATCACCGGCCGATTCACCTGGTAGTCGTAGTAGGCCTCGTCGTCGATCTCGACGATCAGCCGGGCCTCCCAGATGCTGTTGAGGTGCTGCACCGCATCGCTGGCGGCGTCGCCGGCGTCATTCCATCCCTCGAACGCAGCCACCACGATGGTGTCGTGCAGTTCGGGAAGGGCAGCGCCGTCATCTCCTCGGGTCACAAGGCCAGGGTAAGGCCTGCGCAAAGATCACGGGCCGCACCGGACCGGCTGAGTCGGCTTGTTGGTTGGGGTATTCGTCCCCGTGCTGGGTGACCACGTAGACTTTTCACCGTCGAGAGGCGTTGCAACGGTTCGCCGGTCCGCCGGTAACCGCCACGCTCGGCAGAGTTAAGGACGCCTTCCGCCAAGGAAGGAGCCCGCATGAATGCCTTTGAGCCCAACATCCGGCCTGACTGCACCGACGAGCTGAAGGCCGCGCTGAGCCGGCGAATCATGGTGATCGACGGCGCGATGGGCACGGCGATTCAGCGGGACCGCCCGGACGAGGCCGGTTACCGCGGCGACCGATTCACCGAGTGGCCGACCGCGCTACAGGGCAACAACGACCTGCTGACCCTGACGCAACCGCAGATCATCGAGGGCATCCACCGCGAGTACCTCGAGGCGGGCGCCGACATCCTGGAGACCAACACGTTCAACGCGAACGCGGTCTCGCTCGCCGACTATGACATGGCGGACTTCAGCTACGAACTGAACTACGCCGGCGCCGCCCTGGCCCGCAAGGCGGCCGACGAGTTCAGCACCGGCGACAAGCCCCGCTACGTGGCCGGCACGCTCGGGCCGACCACGCGGACCGCGTCGATCTCACCGGACGTCAACGACCCCGGCGCCCGCAACGTCTCCTACGACCAGCTGGTCGCCGCCTACCTCGAGGCCGCCAACGGCCTAGTCGACGGCGGCGCCGACATCCTGCTCATCGAGACCATTTTCGACTCGCTGAACTCCAAGGCGGCGGTGTTCGCCGTCGAGACGCTGTTCGAGGAGCGCGGACGCCGCTGGCCGGTCATCATCTCCGGCACCATCACCGATGCGTCCGGGCGCACCCTGTCGGGTCAGGTCACCGAGGCGTTCTGGAACTCGATCCGGCACGCGAAGCCGGTCGCGGTGGGCCTCAACTGCGCCTTGGGCGCGCCGGAGATGCGGCCCTACATCGCCGAGATGGCGCGGATCGCGGACACCTACATCTCCTGCTACCCGAACGCGGGCCTGCCCAACGCCTTTGGCGAGTACGACGAGTCGCCGGAGGCTCAGGCCTCCTACATCGCGGACTTCGCCGACGCGGGCCTGGTCAACATGGTCGGGGGTTGCTGTGGAACGGCGCCGGCGCACATCGCCGAGATCGCCAAGGTGGTCGAGGGCAAGCCGCCGCGCGAGCTGCCCACCATCGAGGTGGCCACCCGCCTGTCGGGCCTGGAACCGCTCAACATCACCGACGACTCACTGTTCGTGAATATCGGTGAACGCACCAACATCACCGGCTCCGCCCGGTTCCGCAACCTGATCAAGGCCGAGGACTACGACACCGCACTGTCGGTCGCACTGCAGCAGGTCGAGGTCGGTGCGCAGGTCATCGACATCAACATGGACGAGGGCATGATCGACGGCGTCGCCGCGATGGACCGGTTCACCAAACTGATCGCGTCCGAGCCGGACATCAGCCGCGTGCCGGTGATGATCGACTCCTCCAAGTGGGAGGTCATCGAGGCGGGCCTGAAGAACGTGCAGGGCAAGCCGATCGTCAACTCGATCTCCATGAAGGAGGGCGAGGAGAAGTTCATCCGCGAGGCCCGGCTGTGCCGCAAATACGGCGCCGCGGTGGTCGTGATGGCCTTCGACGAGCAGGGACAGGCCGACAACCTGGAGCGCCGCAAGGAGATCTGCGGGCGCGCCTACCGGATCCTGACCGAGCAGGTCGGTTTCCCGGCCGAGGACATCATCTTCGACCCCAACTGCTTCGCGCTGGCGACCGGCATCGAGGAGCACGCCACCTACGGGATCGACTTCATCGAGGCCTGCGCCTGGATCAAGGAGAACCTGCCCGGGGTGCACATCTCCGGCGGCATCTCGAACGTGTCGTTCTCCTTCCGGGGCAACAACCCGGTCCGCGAGGCGATCCACGCGGTGTTCCTGTTCCACGCCATCAAGGCCGGCCTGGACATGGGCATCGTCAACGCCGGCGCGCTGGTGCCCTACGACTCGATCGACCTCGAACTGCGGGACCGGATCGAGGACGTGGTGCTCAACCGTCGCCCCGATGCCGCCGAGCGGCTGCTGGAGATCGCCGAACGGTTCAACTCCGCAGAGAAGGCCGAAGATCCCGCGGCGGCCGAATGGCGATCTCTCCCGGTTCGTGAGCGGATCACCCACGCCCTGGTCAAGGGCATCGACGCCGACGTAGAGACCGACACCGAGGAGCTGCGGGCCGAGATCGCCGCCGCGGGCGGTCGCCCGATCGAGGTGATCGAGGGCCCGCTGATGGACGGCATGAACGTGGTCGGCGACCTCTTCGGCGCGGGCAAGATGTTCCTGCCCCAGGTGGTGAAGTCGGCCCGGGTGATGAAGAAGGCCGTGGCCTACCTGCTGCCGTACATCGAGGCGGAGAAGCAGCCCGGTGAAGCCGAGCACACCAACGGCACGATCGTGATGGCGACGGTGAAGGGTGACGTCCACGACATCGGCAAGAACATCGTCGGGGTCGTGCTGCAGTGCAACAACTACACCGTGGTCGACCTCGGTGTGATGGTGCCTGCCGAGAAGATCCTGGCCGCGGCCAAGGAATACAACGCCGACATCGTCGGCCTCTCCGGCCTGATCACCCCGTCGCTGGAGGAGATGGCCGGCTTCGCCGCCGAGATGGAGCGTGAAGGCCTCCAGATCCCGCTGCTGATCGGCGGCGCGACCACCTCGCGTGCCCATACGGCCGTGAAGATCGCGCCGCGTCGCAGCGGTCCGGTGGTCTGGGTCAAAGATGCCTCGCGTTCGGTTCCGGTCGCGGCCGCGCTGCTCGACGACAAGCAGCGGCCGGCGCTGCTGGAATTGACCGCGAAGGATTACGCGTCCCTGCGGGAACGGCACGCCCAGAAGAACGAGCGGCCGATGGTGCCGCTGGAGAAGGCCCGGGCGAACCGGACGCCGATCGAGTGGGACGGCTACACGCCGCCGGTACCTGCCCAGGGCCTCGGCGTGCGGGAGTTCCTTGACTACGACCTCGCCGAGTTGCGCGAGTTCATCGACTGGCAGCCGTTTTTCAACGCGTGGGAGATGAAGGGGCGCTTCCCCGACATCCTCAACAACCCGGCTTCGGGCGAGGCCGCCCGCAAGCTGTACAACGACGCCCAGCAGATGCTCGACACCCTGATCGAGGAGAAGTGGCTGACGGCCAACGCGGTGATCGGGTTCTTCCCGGCCAACGCGGTCGGCGACGATGTCGAGGTCTACACCGACGAGACTCGTACCGAGGTGCTGACGATGTTCCACAACCTGCGTCAGCAGGGTGATCACCGGGCCGGCATCCCGAACCGGTCACTGGGCGACTACATCGCCCCCAAGGAAACGGGTCTGGCGGACTATATCGGCGCCTTCGCCGTCACCGCGGGGCTCGGCAGCGGCGAGAAGATCGCGGAGTTCAAGGCAGATCTCGACGACTACAGCGCGATCCTGCTGGAGTCGGTGGCCGACCGGCTGGCGGAGGCCTTCGCCGAACGGATGCATCAGCGGGTTCGCAAGGAGTTCTGGGGATTCCAGCCGGATGAGCAGTTGGACAACGAGGCACTGATCGCCGAGAAGTACCAGGGAATCCGCCCTGCCCCGGGCTACCCGGCCTGCCCGGAGCACACCGAGAAGGCGACGATCTGGAAGTTGATGGACGTCCACGAGCGGACCCGCATCGAGCTGACCGAGTCGATGGCGATGTGGCCCGGTGCCGCCGTCAGCGGCTTGTACTTCTCGCACCCGCAGTCGCAGTACTTCGTGATCGGCCGGTTGGCCCAGGACCAGGTCGCCGACTACGCGAAGCGCAAGGGCTGGACCTTGGTGGAAGCCGAGCGCTGGCTCGCCTCCAACCTCGGCTACAACCCGGAGGACTGAGCCCTGGTACTGCGCGCGGTGCTGTGCGACATGGACGGCACCCTGGTCGATTCCGAGAAGCTGTGGGACGTCGCGATGGAGGCGCTCTACGACCGCCTCGGCGGGGTGTTGACCCCGGAAGTCCGGGCGTCCACGGTCGGCGGGTGTGCCGAGGACACCATGCGGATCGTCTACGACGACCTGGGACTGCCGCCCGATCCGGCGGCCATGGCGGCCTCGGCGCGCTGGCTGCACGACTACACCGGTGAGCTGTTCGACGCGGGCCTTCCCTGGTGCGAGGGCGCCCGCGAGTTGCTCGAGGAGCTGGCCGGTGCGGGGATGCCCACGGCCCTGGTGACCAACACCCCGCGGATGCTGGCCGAGCGGGCGCTGGGCAGCATCGGCCGGCACTATTTCGCGGCGGTGGTCTGCGGTGACGAGGTGCCCGCGGGCAAACCGGCGCCGGATCCCTACCTGCGTGCCGCGCAGCTGCTGGAGCTGGATCCGCGCCGGTGTCTGGCCGTGGAGGACTCGCCGACGGGTGCCGCCGCGGCCGAGGCGGCCGGGTGCGCGGTGCTGGTGGTGCCCAATGCGCTGCCGGTGCCGGCCGGTCCTCGGCGCCACCAGGTGGCCTCCCTGACCGGGCTCGGGCTGGGCGACCTGCACGAAATCTGCGCCCAGCTGGCCCCGTCCTCCGGCGAGCGTGCGTGTTTGCACGCCGACACGCCGTAAAAGCTGTGCATCTGTGCACGCTCGCGGCGGTAGCCGAAGCCCCGCGGAGCGAAACTGCCGTGACCGCCGCTGACCGGACATGAAACAATCGCTGCTCGTGAAGACCTTCGAGGAGCTGTTCGCCGAGCTCGGTGAGCGAGCCGCGACCCGGCCGGCCGGCAGCGGCACCGTGGCGGCGCTGGACGCCGGTGTACACACGATCGGCAAGAAGATCCTGGAGGAGGCCGGCGAGGTGTGGCTGGCCGCCGAACACCAGTCCGACGAAGACCTGGCCGAGGAGATCAGCCAGTTGATGTATTGGACCCAGGTGCTGATGATCTCGCGCGGGCTGACGCTGTCCGACGTCTACGGGAAGCTGTGAGCATGTTGCGTGTTGCGGTCCCCAATAAGGGGGCGCTCAGTGAGGCTGCCGCGGCAATGCTGTCGGAGGCCGGCTACCGCAGCCGTACCGACGCCAAGGACCTGACGGTCATCGACCCGGCCAACAAGGTCGAGTTCTTTTTCCTGCGGCCCAAGGACATCGCCATCTATGTCGGGTCCGGTGAACTCGACTTCGGGATCACCGGCCGGGATCTGGCGGCCGAATCCGGGGCGCCGGTGGCCGAGCGGCTGGCGCTGGGTTTCGGCTCTTCGCGATTCCGCTACGCCGCTCCGGCCGGGCGGGACTGGGTCGCCGCGGACCTGGCCGGCAAGCGCATCGCCACCGCGTATCCGAACCTGGTTCGTAAGGATCTGGCCGGTAAGGGCATCGAGGCCACCGTCATCCGGCTCGACGGGGCGGTGGAGATCTCGATCCAGCTGGGCGTGGCCGACGCGATCGCCGACGTGGTGGGCTCCGGGCGCACCCTTCGCCAGCACGGTCTGGTGGCTTTCGGCGAGTCGCTGTGCGATTCCGAAGCGGTGTTGATCGAGGGTGCCGCGTCCAATGGCCGCAGCGCCGAGACCGCCGCCGCCCGTGACCAACTGGCCGCCCGGGTGCAGGGCGTGGTGTTCGGCCAGCAGTACCTGATGCTCGACTACGACTGTCCGCGTGGGGTGCTCGAGCAGGCTGTCGCGATCACCCCGGGCCTGGAGTCGCCGACCATCGCGCCGTTGGCCGACCCGGATTGGGCGGCGGTGCGCGCGCTGGTGCCGCGACGCGAGGTCAACGCGATCATGGACCAGTTGGCCGCGATCGGAGCCAAGGCCATCCTCGCCTCGGACATCAGATTCTGCCGATTTTGATCAGTCCCGGTAGCTGAGCCTTCGCCGTGTTAGCGTCCGGTGGTCGGCTCGACTGGCCCGGGAGGTAGTGGTGACGCATTTCATCGTGCTGGTGCTCGCGCTGTTCATCGGTGCCGTTGCCGGCTTGCGCGCGTTTACCGCGCCGGCCGTGATGGCCTGGGCCGCGGCGCTGCAGTGGATCAACTTGAACGGGACGTGGGTCGAGTGGCTGAGCCATCCGGCGACCGTCGCCATCTTGACGCTGCTGGCGGTCGGTGAATTCGTCACCGACCAATTGCCCAGCACACCGGCGCGCACCGTGCCCATGCAGTTCACCGCGCGAATCCTGCTGGGCGGGTTCGCCGGCGCGGTGCTCGGCACGGCCTGGAACTACCCCTGGACCGCGCTCGGCGCCGGCATCATCGGCGCGGTCATCGGCACCCTGGTCGGCTTCCGGGTGCGGCAGCGCCTGGTCGCCGCCAACGGCGGGCACGACCTGCCGATCGCGTTGGTGGAGGACAGCATCGCGGTGCTGGGCGGTCTGGCGATCGCCGCGTTGACCGCGGTGGTCTGAACCTTCTCAGCGTCGCTGCACCAGCAGCGCCTGCGCCGACGTGCCGAAGAAGCCGTCCGCGTCGAACAGCTCCGCGGTGGTGACACCCACCCCGTCCGGGCCGATGGAGGCGCGGGCTCGCAGCCCGAAATCCGCTCCGGTCGGCATCCGGTGCAGGTGCACGACGGTGTCGGTGTTCATGAACATGTACTCGTCGACGTCCAGTGCGGCGCCGACGCCGTTCGCGGAGTCGACCACCATGGCCAGCCGCTGCAGGGCGGTGGTCGGCTCACTGTCCACCAGGTGCACCTGTGGACTCAGCCAGGCGACCGCCGTGCCGTCGGGCGCGTCCTGTTGGACCCGCCAGCGCACCGAATGGGCGTAACCACTGGCCCGGGCGAACCACTCCGGTGGCGGTAACGACGGCCCGCTGATCAGCGGCGCGTGCCGGTCGGAGGACACCGCGGTGGTGTCGGAGGTGGCCAGCGCCCAGGCGCTCAGCCGTGCCACCGGCCGGTCGTCGTCGCAGGTGAACATCTCGGCTTCCAGCAGAGCGATCCGCCGCCCCGGCCGCTGGACCCGGGCCGCGACCCGCACCGGGGCCACCGGTATCGCCCCCAGGATGTCCAGGCTCAGCCGGGCGATCCGCTGGCCCGATCCGTCGACCAGCCCCTCGATCTCGCGAGTGAGCAGCGCCAGCGGAGGAGAGCCGTGCTGTATCTGGCCCCAGTTGCTGCGGGTCAGGTCGGTGGATTCGTAAACGGTGCCGTCGGAACCATCCGTGCGCCGGTAATAGCTGCCGGTCATGCCGCACTGTCGGCCGGCCAGCCGGGGTAGGGCGGCGGGGTCCCCCCGAACGCCGGGCACAGCGCGCGGTGGGAGCACCAGTCACACAGGCGTGACGGCTGGGGGCGGAAATCACCTGTAGCGCCGGCGTTTTGGATGGCCTGCCAGATTGCGATCAGCGTCTTCTCGAAGCGCAGCAACTCGGCGTGCTCGGGGGAGTAGTCCAGCAGTTGGCCGTCGGCCAGATAGATCAGCCGCAACCGTGCGGGCATCACGCCGCGTGACCGCAGCAGGGCCACCGCATAGAACTTCATCTGGAACAGGGCCTTGGACTCGGCGGCCTCGGACAGCCGCCCGGTCGCCGAGGGAGCCCGGCCGGTCTTGTAGTCGACCACCCGCAGTTCTCCGGTCGCGGCGACGTCGATGCGGTCGACGAAGCCGCGCAGCAGGGTGCCGTCGGCCAGCTCGACCTCGACGCGCTGTTCACAGCTCTGCGGGTCGAATCGGCGGGGATCCTCCAGCCGGTAGTAACCGGCCAGCAGCTTGCGGGCCTCGGCCATGAGCCGCTCGGTGTCCAGCCCGGCGTCCAGGTCCGGGGCGGAGCTCATCAGGTGTTCCCACGCCGGGGCCACCAGGTCCCGGGCGGTCTCGGGATCACGCTGGGCTGCGGGCAGCGCGTAGAGCCGTTCCAGGGCGCCGTGGACCACCGAACCGCGCAGTTGCGCCATGGACGGTGGTTCCGGGAGCCGGTCAATGGCCCGGAAGCGATACAGCAGCGGGCACTGTTTGAAGTCGGCCGCCCGCGACGGGGATAACGCAGGCTTGCTCATAGTCCCGAACCCTACGGGTATGCGCCGACAACCCCGCTCGAACACGCTGCGTAGGGTGGACGGCTGTGTCCGAATCCGGGATCTTTCAGGCGGGCGATCGGGCCCAGTTCACCGACGCCAAGGGGCGCCGCTACACCACGGTGCTGGTCCCCGGCGGTGACTTCCACACCCATCGCGGGGCCATTCCGCACGACGAGGTGATCGGGCTGCCGGACGGCAGCGTGGTCAAATCCGCCAACGGGGACCCGTTCCTGGTGCTGCGGCCGCTGCTGGTCGACTATGTGATGTCGATGCCGCGCGGTGCGCAGGTGATCTATCCCAAGGACTCGGCGCAGATCATCCACGAGGGCGACATCTTCCCCGGGGCGCGGGTGCTCGAGGCCGGCGCCGGCTCGGGGGCTCTGACGCTGTCGCTGCTGCGGGCGGTCGGCCCGGAGGGCAAGGTGATCTCCTACGAGCTGCGCGACGACCATGCCGTGCACGCCCGCGCCAACGTCGAGACCTTCCTCGGGCACCAGCCGGACAACTGGCAGCTGGTGATGGGCGATGTGGCCGACTGCGACCTGCCGGACGGGTCGATCGATCGGGTGGTGCTGGACATGCTGGCGCCCTGGGACGTGCTGGGCGCCGTGTCGCGAGTCCTGGTCCCCGGCGGGGTGCTGGTGATCTACGTCGCCACCGTCACCCAGCTGTCCCAGGTGAACGAGGCGCTGCGCGAGCAGCAGTGCTGGACCGAGCCGCGGTCCTGGGAGACCATGCAGCGCGGTTGGAACGTCGTCGGGCTGGCGGTGCGCCCCCAGCACGCGATGCGCGGCCACACCGCATTCCTGGTCTGCGCCCGCCGGTTGGCGCCGGACACCGTCACCCCGACGCGGCTGGGGAAAAAACGGGGACGTCCGTAGCGGCTTAGGACGTCGTCGTCAGCAGCGTGGCCACCACGTCGGTCTCGGTGCGCGTTTGCAGTGCGCGCACCAGCGCCGGCTGCGAGCGGACCAGATGTCCGACAAAGGCGTAGGCGTCGTCGGTGTCGAGCAGGTAGGCCGCGGCACGGATCAGCTTGCCGGTCTCCTGAAGCTGTTGGTGTCCGGTCAGTCCGGCATAGGCCGGTAGCCCGAGGTTGAGCACGGTCGGGTCGTACTTGATCGGGTCGCCCGGACCCGGCCGTCCCATGGGCTCGTACTGAACCTTGTACTTGTCCAGCATCGCCTTGTAGCACCGGCTCAGTGCGGCCAGGTAATTGGCGTCGGCCACCAGGTCGGCCCCGACGAAGCCGACGACGATGCTGGGCGTGGCGATCACGTTCGTCGCCACGTTCCCCACGATCGACGTGTCGGTCACGCTGCAGCTCACCGGCAGATCGAAGTTGCCGCCGGGATCGGTCACCGTCAGATCCAGCACGGTGTCCGTCGCGGTGTAACCGACGCTCACCCGCCGCACCGACGTCACCGGATTCTCGCCGTTGTAGCCGTCCACGGGAAGTGTCACTTGCACAGTGCCCGAACCGGATACGGCGATTCCCCGGATGCTCCAGCTGGCGCGCGGTGTGCGGTAACGCGTCCAGTTCAGCCGGATCCGAGCGGTCTCGGACACCGAGTACAACACGTACTCGTAGTGGTTGTCGGCGATGCAGCACGCTGGGATGGTCGCGCAGGCGCGGCGCACGGCTGGGTCGGTGGTCAGGGTTCCCCGCGACACCTCACGCCGGCTGGTCTCCGACACCTTCGCTTCGAGTTGCGCGCCGTAGTCGTCGTCGATCGGGATGATGGTGGCGCCGTGGCGGACCGACCAGTAGGACTGCACCCGCACGTCGTTGACCCAGGCGCGTTGCCGCACCTGGCCGCCGCCGACCGTCGAATTGCTCCAGTCGCAGATCTCGCAGTTGCCGTCCAGCGGTTCCCGCCGCCAGCCGTCCGCCTCGGGATCGGTCAGGATCTCCACCAGCTCGTGGCCCAACGTCGACATCGTCAGCTCGATGTCCTCGGTCGCCGGGTCGAAGTAGCGCACCCAGCCCGCCCAGTAGCGATCGGTGTCGAACGGGAAATCGAACGTGTAGTCCGTCGAGTGCGCACCCGCGATGGCGCCGCCGGCCACCGTAAAGCCTTGCGGCATCAGCACGATGAAGGCGATTCGCGGGCCGTCGTCGGGATCGGGGAACACACCGTCGTCGATGGAGTCTTCGATCAACCCCAGTACCTTGCGCATCGCCACGGTGGAATCCACCGCACCCAGTGGAGGCCCGGGGGAGATCACGGTGAGCGAACCTCGCCAGGTCGGGGCGCCGGCGATGTAGTACTGCGCCAGCTCGCTGAAATACCGGCTCGCTAACAGGGATTGCGTGCGGGACTCGATCAGACCGCGCTGAGCCGAACCCGCGCCGTTCCACCAGCTTCCCCAGAACACCAGCTGCACGGGCGTGTGGGCGCCGCCGAGTACGCCGTGGTGATAGGCCACCGCCGACCCGTCGTGGGAGTTGTCGGCGAAGACCAGCGCTGGCACTTTCGGGCGTGACCACGCCCCGCTACACGAGTGATCGTCACGCTGATAGGTGATGATCGGTATGGAATCCGGTATCTCGTCAACGACGCTGACGATCAGCCGTTGCTCGATGGGCATTCTCGGAGTATGCGCCGGTCGCGAGCGGTTTACCGCGGGTTCGCTGTGCCAGTTTCGGCCAGTTTTGCCGCTAGTCGTCGCTGCGGTTCAGCCCCCGCCGCACCGACAGCAGTTCCACCTCCGGCCGCGCGGCCACCAACCGCTCCGCCGCGTCGAGCATCTGCACCAGATGTCCGCGGTCGCCGGACACCGCCGACACCCCGATTCCGCTGCGCCGGTGCAGATCCGGTGCTCCTGTCTCGGCGGCGGACACATCGAATTTGCGCCGCAACTCAGCGACGATCGGGCGCACCACCGAGCGCTTTTGCTTGAGCGAGTGCACGTCACCGAGCAGCAGGTCGAATTCGAGCCAGCCGATCCACATGGTCAGGGGGGCGGTGGGGCCGGCTCTGTGCTGCTGGTCCGCGCGTTGCCGAACGCCAACAGGGTCTTGGCAGTGGCCTGCGACAGCTGCCAGTCACCGTGATTCGGTGTGAACTCCATCGGGAAGAAGAACGTGCCGGTGGCGGGATTGGCCGTGTTGACGGTGACATCGGCGGTCACGTTGCCCGGACTGCGGTCCGACCAGCCGAGACCGGCGGCCTCCAGACTCAGCGGCAGATAGCCGCCGTCTTTGAGTGCGGTGGCGAACTTGTCGATGGTTGCGGCGTCGGCGGGTTTGGCGCCCTCGACCAGTGCCAGCTTGTCTGCGCCGGCGACCTCGGGGTCCGACAGCCGGTACAGCACATCGGTCAACGCCTCGGGCGCCGGCAAGGCCGACGACGGCGCCTGGACAGGCACCGTCGTCGACGTCACCGGAACCTCGGCCACCGGCTCCGCCGGCTGGTGGCCGCCGCAGCCCGACATCGCCAGAACGGCCGCCGCGAGGGCGGCGGGCCAGGCGATGCGGTGACTACACATGGCGTCTGCGATCAGCTCGACGTCAGCTGCGACAGCGACAACAGCGAGGACCGGGAGAGCTTCCAGCCACCCTGATCGACGAAGGTGAGGTTCACCGAGTGCGGCTCCAGCTTCGGTCCCGACGCGGTGACGTCGGCACTGGCCGCTCCGGGACCGGCCGGCGCGACGTTGGCCACGCTGATCGACAGTGGGAGGGCGCCCTTCTTGAGGGCCTTTTGCAGCCGGTGGTCGATGGCACCGCTCTCGACGGGGCCCAGGCCGCCCTCGACGAGGTTGGACTTTCCGGCGGCCGGAACGCCGGGGTCGGCCAGCGTGTTGAGCACGTCGGCCAACTGCTCCGGGGCCGGTAAAGCGGCGGCCGGGTCCAAGGGCAGCGGGGCGAAGAACACCGTCGTCGGCGCCTCGGCGGCGGCGGGTGCCGGCGTTGCCAGGTAGCTCACAGCTGAGGCTGCCGCACCGATGGCCGCGATCGCCGCCGCACGCGTGGCGAGGGATTTCATGTTCATTCGGATCCTTTCTGGGCCCTTTTGATCACCCGATTTGAGAGCGAGGCTAGCAGCGGAGCCGGTGTGTCGGATTGCCACAGAGCACGCGAATGCACAATGGCCGGTAGCGTTGGGGTATCCGCCGCTTCAACTTCCAGTTCGGGAAAGGAGCGCACCATGAGCAACATGGAAGATTCGCCGCGTCCTGAGACTTTCGACGCGTCCGGGGGGCCGGGCACGCCCGGTGATGACTTCGCCGAGTTGGAGGAACTGCGCCGCGAAGCCGCGGTGCTGCGCGCACAGCTCGAGAACACCCCGCAGGACACCGCCCGCGTGGGCCGCGACGTGCGTCAGCTCGAAGCCCACATTGACTCGCTGACCGCGCGAAACTCGAAGCTGATGGACACCCTCAAAGAGGCGCGTCAGCAGTTGCTGGCGCTGCGTGAGGAAGTCGATCGCCTCGGTCAGCCGCCGAGCGGCTACGGGGTGCTGCTGGGCAGTCACGAAGACGACACCGTCGACGTGTTCACGTCCGGCCGCCGGATGCGGCTGAACATCTCGCCCAACATCGACGTAGCTACCCTCAAGAAGGGCCAGACGGTCCGGCTCAACGAGGCGCTGACGGTGGTCGAGGCCGGCACTTTCGAGTCGGTCGGCGAAATATCCACGTTGCGCGAAATTCTGTCCGACGGGCACCGCGCGCTGGTTGTGGGCCACGCCGACGAGGAGCGCATCGTCTGGCTGGCCGAGCCGCTGGTCGCCGCGGACCTTCCCGACAGCAACCCGGACGCGCTGTCGGATGACTGGCGTCCCCGCAAGCTGCGCCCCGGCGACTCGCTGCTGGTCGACACCAAGGCCGGCTACGCCTTCGAGCGCATCCCCAAGGCCGAGGTCGAGGACCTGGTGCTCGAGGAGGTGCCCGACGTCAGCTACGGCGACATCGGCGGCCTGACTCGCCAGATTGAGCAGATCCGCGACGCCGTGGAACTGCCGTTCCTGCACAAGGATCTCTACCGCGAATACGCGCTGCGTCCGCCCAAAGGGGTGCTGCTCTACGGTCCGCCGGGCTGCGGCAAGACGCTCATCGCCAAGGCGGTGGCCAACTCGCTGGCCAAGAAGATGGCCGAGGTGCGCGGTGACGACGCCCACGAGGCCAAGTCGTACTTCCTCAACATCAAGGGCCCCGAGCTGCTGAACAAGTTCGTCGGCGAGACCGAACGTCACATCCGGCTGATCTTCCAGCGTGCGCGCGAGAAGGCCTCCGAGGGCACCCCGGTCATCGTGTTCTTCGATGAGATGGACTCGATCTTCCGCACTCGTGGCACCGGCGTCTCCTCGGACGTCGAGACGACGGTGGTGCCCCAGCTGCTCAGTGAGATCGACGGCGTGGAGGGGCTGGAGAACGTCATCGTGATCGGCGCCTCCAACCGCGAGGACATGATCGATCCGGCGATCCTGCGGCCCGGCCGCCTGGACGTCAAGATCAAGATCGAGCGTCCGGATGCCGAAGCCGCGCAAGACATCTTCTCGAAGTACTTGGTCGAGACGCTGCCGGTGCACGCCGACGACCTCGCCGAGTTCGGCGGGGACCGCGCGTTGTGCATCAAGGCGATGATCGAGAAGGTCGTCGACCGGATGTACGCCGAGATCGACGACAACCGGTTCCTGGAGGTCACCTACGCCAACGGTGACAAAGAGGTCATGTACTTCAAGGACTTCAACTCCGGGGCGATGATCCAGAACGTGGTCGACCGGGCGAAGAAGAACGCCATCAAGTCGGTTCTGGAGACCGGTCAGCCGGGTCTGCGCATCCAGCACCTGTTGGACTCGATCGTCGATGAGTTCGCCGAGAACGAGGACCTGCCCAACACCACCAACCCCGATGACTGGGCACGGATCTCGGGCAAGAAGGGCGAGCGGATCGTCTACATCCGCACCCTGGTCACCGGCAAGAGCTCCAGCGCCAGTCGTGCTATTGATACCGAATCGAACCTGGGCCAGTACCTGTAGTAGCGCACCAGGCGCGAACCCTTTCCGCGAGCGTGCATTGCTCCTATGTCAAGCGGCGGCTAGGTCGTGGGTTTGTGGTGGGGTGTGATTGTCGGTGAGCAGGC